>JAZUEV010000551.1:0-5587 GCA_045640345.1 Treponema sp. | reverse complement strand
AAGAGATAGTGGTCTTGGCAGGAGTCTTCCTTGTTCCTGTCCTTGTCTTTTTTGGAACAACCTGGACTTCCTCCATGATGGTAGATTTCTCCACGATTGATTCAACGTTTTCACTGGATGTCCTTGCCGCAGGTGTTTTTCTGGTTCCAACCGGTTTAGTTGATCCAATCTCCATAAGCCTTGACTGGAAGATTTTCGAATTCTCCACTTCCTTGAGTTCACCTTTGAGTATCTCTATATGTCGGTCGGCATCGGAGAGAATCTGCCTTATACGGTTTTCAGTTTCCTCTTCCGTTTCCTTGAGTTTGTTGATTCTATCCTCGATCAGCGTGACATTGCGTTCAGCATTCCTGTTGATTTCCATCATCATGTGGTTCAGTTCATGACGAGTTCTTTCCATTATATCTTCCGTAGAAAAAAACTTTCTGAACCTGACTATAAAGTAAAGCCACATGACAAGTGTAAATATGCATATAAGAATCATCAAGATTATCATCTGCAGCGCTACCCCGTAATATCAATATGCTGGCCTAGACTTGGGTCGGAAATTTCAAACCTGACAGTTTTTTCTTCTTCTTCAGGCTCTGACTTTTTTTGTCTTTTCCCAGCAGGCATCATCCCATCTCCAGAGGAACTGTTTCCTCCGTCCTTTTTTATTGTCGATGCTTCCGTTCCAGGTCCATCCTTGGCAGTCTCTTTTACCGCCTGGGATTTTTCCAAATTATCTCTGGTGGCTTTGTCGATTCCCTGCTGGTTAGACACATGAGCCATCTGATTTTGTGAGGCATTGAACTTCGCCACATTGTCCATCTGGGTATAGACAGTGGACAAATCAATTGGATTTATGGCCATATTATTCCTTCATGGATTTTCGGATTTGATTCAAGCACATCTCCAAGCATTTCGGAGAATGAAAACCGTCGGCACAAATCAAGTGTAGCCCTCTGGTCCCTTGATATCGCTAACATCTGCGGCATACTTTCCACGTCTGACCATTTTTGTCTGGTCGTCATAATAGAAGGTAACAGCCTTGACTTCGTTTTTGACTTCATCAACCTGGCCCTTGACATAAACCTTTACTCCAGGATAAACAGTTCCGGAAGCGCTGACCTTTCCAACAACCTTGAGGTCTTTCAAGCGTGTCTCAATCTGTAAAATCTCTTCGGAAATTTCTGAACTCTTGTCGTTGATTTCTTCTTTTCTTGTAAGAAGTTCGCTGAGATGTTCTTCCTTATCCTTTGGCAATGAACGCCTGACTTTCTTCTGTTCCTCAAGATGGGAGATTTCTTTGTCCAGTTCCTCAAGTTCCGTGACCAAATTTTTCTGTTCGTCCTGGAGACTCTGCATCCTCTTGTTGAGTTCAGGATCAACCCCAGCCTCAAGAACTGTCGCCGCTCCACCAGCTGTACCGATGGTCTTGGCAATAATTTCTTCCTGGGCAGTCAAATGTCCACCACTAATCTGGGCACGCTTGCCTCTAAGATAGATTTTCTTTTTGGCACTGATTTCAGAATTGATGATACTGTCAGTGACGATAACATTTTCTCCAGCGCTGATGGTTGCATTTTCAACATGGTGAGCCCAGACTGTCTTTGGAGTAATGACCATACCTTCGTGTCGTCCAACAAATCCCTGGGAAATAACAATGTCTCCGCCCGCTTCAATACGACAGCTTCCGACTGTACCGAAGATTCCAACATTTCCGTCGGCCTTGAAGCTGTATCCGTCGTCCACATTTCCACGGACAATAACGGTACCCATGAAGTCGATGTTTCCGGTCTTGATGTTGACACCTTTTTCTTCTCTGACAGGTTCAACGGAAATCTTGTTGCCCTGGAGAAGTACCTCTCCGTTACAGGTGGCTACAATTGTCAAACCGTCTTCCGCAAGCTTAACATTCTGTCCCAAAGGCATCTGGATATCCTTACCGTTTTTGGCTTCAAGATATCTTCCAAGAACTGTTTTTCCACCCTTTCCACGCTCGGGAAGAAGTTTCTTTGCCAAGGCCTGTCCTTCCACAACGTTCTGGATCATGTTCATCTGCTTGAAGTCGATCTGACCGGTCTTGGATTCTTCAAAGCGCATCTTTGTTCTGTCGGTCTCAAAGTTGTATTCGATACGGGCATCGGCACCGTCAACAGGTTTAATAGCCGCCGCAACTTCATAAGGCTGATTGTATACTGGATTGTCAACAAAGGCATTGATTTTTTCATCATCGATTCCAGCAACGACACCCTGGATTCTAAGTTTCTGCTTGATGACATCCGATGAAACTTCCGCTCCACCAGGGCCAGGCATGGAAACAAGAATAGTGGCGCTCATTTCGTCGGAAGATATATCCACGCTGAATATGGCATCCCCGGCGGACACATGCTTATAGAGACCTACGCTGACATATTCCCCATTGGTCCCAGCCGCGCAAAGCTTCTTGATTTCATTTTCATTGACCTCCATGGTGTCAGGTCTGTTGATATCAGTAAGAACACGATTGACATTGACAGGATCTCCTCCACCAACAGGAAGAACAACCTTGAGGTAGATTTCGCTTCCAAAATGTCGGATATAGTAGAGACCGTCCGTGACGATAATCTTCTCCTCTTCCTCCACAACAACTCCATTGGCGGAAGAATTCTTGACGGACTTTTCCTTCTTGATGAACTTTGGATTCTGGTAGACCCTTAAAAACCATGGACGCTTTCCAAGACCAAGGATACCATTGGATCCACTTTCCAGAACCTCGTATTCCAGGTGAGCTATCTTCGCATCCAACTGAACGGAAGCATCTTCCAGACAATCCTCCACAGTTTCACCACGAACTTCTACGGACTTAATTTCGCTGTCAATTTCCAAAAGTGTACTTAAATCAGTACGAATTCTATCAAGATCTACCATGCCACACTCCCTAGAAAATACCCTTTCTAACGCTTGTCAGTTTCGCCTTCAATCTTAGGTTGGCCTTAGTGTGCAACTGACTGATACGACTTTCACTTACATTCAAAACCTGTCCAATTTCCCTGAAAGTCAAGTCCTCGTTGTAGTACAAAACGATAACCATCTTTTCGTTTTCAGGCAACTCATTGATGGCTTCGATAATAACCTTTCGCACTTCTTCCCTTTCCACAATCACATCAGGATTGAGACAGGCTGGAGATTCAATATTATCCTGTATGGACATGTGGTCGCTGTCGTCGCCGGAATACCAGACATCATTCAAAGACAAAATGCTGGTGCCGCTTACCTTCATAATAGCAGTCTGGTACTCACCTTCAGACATGCCCATGGATTCAGCAACCTCGGCATCAGTAGCGGAACGACCAAGCTTAGCTTCCAAACTACCGATGGCATCCTCGATTTCCCTGGACTTTTGACGAACCGAACGAGGAACCCAGTCCTGCTCACGAAGCTCATCAAAAATTGCTCCACGGATTCTCGTGACAGCGTAAGTCTTGAACTTTACGTTCTTGTCCGGATCGAACTTGTTAATGGCATCCAACAGACCAAATTGTCCGTAGCCTACCAAATCATCAAACTCAACACTATCAGGCATGCCACTGGAAACCTTGCCAGCCACATATTTTACCAAAGGCATATACTGCCGTATAAATTTATCCCTAATAGCAGGAGATTTAGTCTTTTTAAATTCGTGCCAAAGTTCTTCTTCTGTCTTCTCGTCTTCAA
This sequence comes from Treponema sp., assembly GCA_045640345.1. Lineage (GTDB taxonomy): Bacteria > Spirochaetota > Spirochaetia > Treponematales > Treponemataceae > Treponema_D. The sequence continues at coordinate 1,909 of JAZUEV010000551.1, read as the reverse complement.
GCGAATTTCCCATTCTCCACACCCTTTTTTATTTATTTTATAGGACATCCCGATAAATTCATTTCTGGATATCCCCTTATCTGAGTCCCCAAAAAACAAGTCCCCGGAGACAAATCAGAAACAGCGGCGCTTAACCATTTCGCAGTCCGACACCCACTCAGGAGTCTCGGTGCACCACTATTCCTCGCGCTTCAATATAGTCTGGATAGCTTTTGCCAATGTGGCAGCATCCCGTCCAGATGAAACCTCGTCACCTGGTTTGCTTCTATTATAAAGCGAATTATTTGTTCCAGCAAAATCTGAATCGTTCACGACATCATCACCGAAGGATTCACTTTTTTCGCTGCCCAAATCGGAATCAAAATCTGAAATCTCTGGAAGAGAATCCAAATCACCAACCTTGCCATTTCCAGAATCGGAAACAGTTTCTGAACCCAATGACACAGGCCTAAAAGACGCTTCCTCGGAAGAAGATTCCTTTGGAGAACTAGGACTTGCGGCACTGGAGGATTGTTGGAATGAACCAGAAACAGTGGCAGCCGGTTGGACAGACTGAACAACTGAAGCCGGGGCAGCAGAAGATTGGGATTTTGTTTCCGTCTTTTCAACGGAGGAAGGTCTGGAAATGTCTGACGGATTTTGGGCAAGACCAACCTTGTTCTGTCCCACCGAGAATTTTAAATCAACCCCATCGTCCGAAAGTTCTTCATCTGAAAGAGTGATATCCACCTTGGCACCCAATCCAGCATCCGAAGAAGGTTTTGAAGAAACGGAGACGGCATCCGGACCATCAAGAAATTTGTTAAAAACAAAATCAATCAAGAAAAATAGCAAAGAAAAAGCCACGGCAAAAATCAGTCCCCTCAAAAGCGAGTGACCAAAATTTCCCTTTGTTGCAATAAGACTAATAAAAAAAGACAGCACAAAGCCCATGGAAGCCGGCGCAATCAATTTTTTAAGAACACGCATGTACTATCATCCTCCAATTATTAAGATTAAGGCAAAAAACAAAGACGGTCAAGCAAAAATTTTTAACGTCTTTTTTTGGTTCCGCCAACAAATTTTTTCAAGAAAGTGGTCACGCCTGTAGATGTGTCCACATCGGTCTTTTCGATTCGTCCAACGATATGCTTCAGACAAACGGCAGGTCGGGAAGTTGGATTGACAACCATGAAAGGCTTCTGCCTGATTACTGCGGTCTGGACAACTGGGTCGTCGTAGACAAAACCGATATAGTCCACCTTGTAGTTGAGGAACTGTCCCACTATGGTGATGATTCTGTCGGAGATTCTCTTACCCTCGTCGGCAGAATGGACACGGTTCACCAAAAGCTTGATGTTCACCTTATCGTTTACCAGCTCGGTGGAAATAATCTTGATGATTCCATAGGCATCCGTAATGGCGGTAGGTTCAGGAGTTGTAACAACATAGACCTCATCAGCCGCCGCCACAAACTGCAGAACATTGTTGGAAATTCCAGCGCCAGTGTCTATGATGATTATATCGGCGTTGGCAAGGGTCGCGAATTCTTCCGTGAATTTTTCAAGCTCCTCTACAGAAAGATTGGCGATTTTTGAAAAACCGTTTGCTCCTGCAATAAACTTGATTCCAAATTCTGTGTCCAGAATGATTTCGCTCATCTTTTTCTGTCCATTGATTACCTGCATAAGATTGTTTCGAGGGACAATGCTCAAAAGCACGTTGACATTTGCCATACCCATGTCCCCGTCAATCAGGATAACCCTTTTTCCAATCTCAGCGTAGGCGATAGCCATGTTCACCGCGATGTTGGTTTTTCCAACGCCACCTTTACCACTGGTTATGGCAATGATACGGGTCTTGTGATTTTCGCCGTTTCCCATCATAGCCCTAAGTTCGTTTGCCTGTTCTTCCATTCCCATTTATCTTC
>JAZUEV010000550.1:0-1997 GCA_045640345.1 Treponema sp. | reverse complement strand
GGTGCAAAAATGACAACACTAAGTTTAAGGCTACCAGATTCTTATCATGCAATGATAAAAGAAATAACTGCAAAAGATGAAACTTCAATAAACCAGTTCATCGTGTCCGCCATTGCAGAGAAAATATCAGCTTTGGAAACTCAAAATTATCTGGAAAGAAGATCTGAGGGAGCTACAAAAAACAAATTTATGGCAGTTCTATCAAAAATTCCTGACACAGAACCTGCCGAATACGATAGATAGCAATTAGAAGCATCAAAACTTTTCTTTGAAATTGATTTTATCGAATTTTCCGCTATAATGAAATGGGGAGGAAAAATGGATATTCTGATTAAGAAAAACCCAGATTTTGATGACGTGAGCATGGTCTTGTATTACGGCCACGAAAAAATTGTTGACATTCCAGAAGGGATTACAATTATTGAGGAGTATGCTTTTGGATCAAAATCAGAACCAAATCTTGAAGTGGAAAAAATAATTGTCCCATCAAGCGTCCAAAAAATCAAAAACTTTGCATTTTCAAATTGCCAAAACCTGAAGGAGATTGACTGGAGCGCCCCAAAGGATTTGGAAATTGGTTTTGACTTGTTCAAGAACTGTCCATCCCTAAAAAAAATTGTTATCCCAAAAAGCGTCAGAGGTCTAACTCGGATGGCCCTTGATAAAAATGCGACGGAAATTGAAGTCCACGATTCATTGGAATTTGTGTCTGCATGGACTTTCAATTATGTTGAATGTTGCGGAAACATGAAGACGGAAGATTTCAATTTCACCCCCACAATCAATGTGCTATTGAAAAATCAGGCATACAAAATCATTGACGGATTTATGGTGAACACGAAAATCAACCAAACACTTTTCTGGATTGACCGTTCCAAATCATCCGTTAAAATCCCCGGCGGAATTGAAAAAATCGGTCCCTTCACTTTTGACGAGTTTCCATATTTTCAGCATCAGGTAAAATGGAATGACTATACAAAAACTGATGTCGTTCCCCTTGAAAAAATTGAAATACCCAAGTCCGTTAAAAGAATCTGCAGGGGAGCTTTCCATACTTGCAAAAATCTGAAGACTGTTTTGTATGAAGGCAATTCGCAGGATTTATTGATTGACGATGAAGCGTTTTATGATTGCACCTTGATAGAAAATAGGGACGCAAAATTCCAATGCGCCGATTCAAAGAAAAACAAACGGACCACGAACCTTATGATGGAAAGGATTGCTTTGATCCACAGGACCATCAAATCAGGCTGCTATCCAAATTCGGAAAAATTAAGACAGAAGTGCACCCAAGTCCTGGGAATGGAAGTGAGTTCCGCCACCATAAGCCGAGATGTGTTGACCCTCCGAGACAGATTCAACGCCCCACTTGCTTACGACTATTTCCAAAAAGGCTATTACTACGAGAAAGATTTTTCACTGACGCTGGATTAGAAAAAAATCCCCCAATAAAAATAAATTTTTTTTCACTCTAGCACCAGATGATATGGTGGATTGATAAAATTAAATCACTGAATGAAAACAAAATCACAAAGAATTCAAAACTTCATCCACATAGTTTTTTATGTCCTGGGAGATTGAATTTTTGATGAGGCTTGTTTTTTCAGAGACATTCCTAAAATCCACATCAGAAGGAAGGAACAAAGTGAAAATGTCAATGCCAAGCGCCTCTGTTATGGAAGCCAAAGTTTTATCGCTGGTCCATGTTTTGCAAAGCTCAATATTTTTTACAGTCTCCTCGGACACACCCGCCTTTTCGGCCAACTGGAACTGAGTCATTTTTTTGCTCTTGCGGACCTTTTTCAAATTAGTCGAAAGCCGCATCTGTATTTCTTTAGAATCCATTTTAATATTTTCTCAAATCTAAGGATAAATAAAAGGGCTTGTAAAGATATTTTGAATTAGTATTGTGTTGCATTAAGACATATTATAAGGTAGAATGTCTTTAAGTTCTATAAGGAGAAAGCCAATGAAAATCATTAATCTAAGAGGAACTA
>JAZUEV010000549.1:0-5706 GCA_045640345.1 Treponema sp. | reverse complement strand
ATCCCTGCGCAGAATAATAATCGTCGTTCATGGCCAAGGTGTTAGCCAAAGCCAAAAGTGTGTGGACATCCTTGCCGTTGGACTGCTCGTTTCCGTTGACAAAATTCTCCCAGGCATCGTCATAGAGTCTGTTCACATAATCGATATAACCAATCTTATAGCGAACAGGAGCAGTATCGTTCTTGTTGTCGATGGACTGCTTGTAGTTGTCCAATGCAGCTTCCATGTCACCGTTGATATAATAGTTTATGTCTCCCAGGTCAGCATAAAGTTTTCCAACTTCCTCCGTACCTGTCAAAGATCCAGCGATGTTCTCCTTTTCAAAGAGGTTGATGCCATCGTTGTATGTCTGCTGGGCAAGGATGTACTCCATCTGGTCTTTGTACTGCTCACCCAAAAGTCGGTAGGCATCCACGAAGGTCCTGGTCTCCTTCTTCGTTCTTGAGGATTTGTTCTTGAAAGCATCCACGGAAGCCTTTAGAGCGGCCTCAGCATTTTTGTCCGAGTTGGTTTCAATGGAATATCGACCCACATTGTACAAGGCTGTCGGATTGCTCTGGTCTTTTCTTACTGCACGCTCCAGCAAATCCTTGACATCGGAGATTTCACTTCTGAGATGCTCCTCGGATGGTCTCAAATCGCCATATCGCTTGTCAAAAAGATATCCACTAAGCTCAGTCAAATCCCTTGAACTCAAATCCTTTGTGTTGTCAGGATAGAACATGGCCTTGTACTGCAAAACCTTTTCCAGGTCATCCACATGGACATAGTAGCGCATTTCCCTGGACTGATATCTGTACATATCCTTTTTGCCAGCCTTCATGTTGACAAGGAAGTCGTACTGTTCTTTTGCAGCGGCATATTTTGAAGGATCCTCTTCATCGCCCCACTCCAGATACAAATCTCCCAGCTGAAGAATAGCGTCTGGGTCGTTGATGTGATAGTCCAGGACCTGTCTCTTGAGGATTTCCTCGGACTTCTGGTAGGCATACAAATCTTCCTGCTCCATCAAAGCCCAATCAAGACCTGCTTTTTTGTCATGGTCAAACAGACGAATCGCTGCCTTGTATGTGTTTTCCGCACGCTCGTACTGATGATGATCCCTGTAGGACTCCGCATATTTGTAGAACCAATTCTTCTTTGCCTTGCTTCGTACAGCCATGTTGAAACTTTCTTCGGACTGAGGATAGAGGTTTTCCTGAATCTGGGCATATCCCTGCTTGTAGAAATGTTCCGCGCGCAATGGTTTCCAAACAAAATTCCAGGAAAGATATCCAATACAGAAAATAAGGATGGCCGCGATTGCAGACACGATAGCGAATGGAAGAATCTGGTTCTTGAGCCTGTATTCCAGGGACTGCTTGTAAAGTTCATATTCTTCTGCGGTTCGTCTTTCAAAGTCACGGGGAACATCCACATGGATATCCAGCTGCTTGTCCAGGTGAGAGGCAATCTGTCTTGCTGGAACCTTTCTGAGAACCTTCTCCAATACTTCAAAAATCGTGTCATCGGTGAACTCGTTGCTCACCACCATATTTTCTATGGCCAGACGGAGATTCAAAGGATATTCGGAAAGATTTTTCCTGAAAAGTCTATATTCGGCTTCGGTGAAAGTATTCTTTGGTTTGTTGTTTTCATCCTCTTCCGCCTCGCTAAAGTCAGGAGTTGAAAGACCGGGAGCCTTGGAAGGTTTCTTTGGAGCCTCTTCCCCAGGAGTGGTGAATCCTTCAATCTCAAAGTCCGAATCGCTAAGGTCCATGCCAAAACCATCGGAATCATTACCAGAGACAACCGCGCCAGCCTCGCTGAAGTCCATACCCTCCATGTCGCCCAATGCAGCGCTCAAGTCCATCATAGGTTCTTCAACTTCAGGAGCATCCTCGGAACCAGTCAAAGCTTCCGCACCAGATGTTCCACCCTCTTCAGCGACAACAGTATCATTCTGTCCATCATTTCCAATGCCATCAAAAATGCTGTCAATATTTGCATCCATGGAATCCTTTGAACCAGACATATCGCCAAAAACATTGTCCCCTGCCCCGTCCGAACCAGAGTCGGAAGTCATTTGACCATCGTTGAATATATCCTCAGGCAGGTCGTCCAGTTTAAAACCGTCATCTCCACCAAGACCTGCTTCCATTGCACCATGTCCATCGGCATCAGGTTTTTCCTCCAAGGAAGTGCCTGCAGTCATATCGACTTCATTTCCATCATCAAGGGACGGCCAATCATCGCCGGACGGAAATTCTGGAAGAGAAATATCGCCAAGTGAAGCATCCCCTGACACAGGACCATCACTATCCATGTCCTGGTTAAAATCGTCACCGACTGTCAATTCGGAATCATCAGAGAAAGAAGGGAGGGACTCCATACCAAAGTCGCCTGAACCAAGATTGTCCGCTGCATTCTCCAATGGGTCAAAAGAACCAAGCTCCGACAAATCGGAATCATCTCCCAAATCAAAACCGTCGGCATCCAAATCTTCCAGGTCATCGACTTCGGCGGAGTTCTGTGCCTGCTTCCTTAAATCCTTTTCAAAATCTTCAATCGAAGGAGCGACCGTCAGGTTGTGGGGATTGAACTTCTTTTCGACCTTAGGCTCTTCCGTCTTTGGCTTCACATGGGTGGCCTGATAATTTTCAAAGTCGCCGAAACCAAAGGGGTCGTCATCCAGATCCGCATCACCACTTTCAGATGAACTTGAAGAATCAGCATTGACCGGATTGTTAAGAGTCAAAAGAGAATCAAGAGATTGATCGGCGATGGAGATTGGTTCTGGCTCTTCCTTCACCTCCTCTTCCGGTTGTTCATCCATGAAATCGCTCAGGTCCATGTCATCAATGTCACCAAGACTGCCTGCATCCAGGTCGGACATATCTATGGCCTTGTTGTTTTCTTCGACGGAAACAATGTTATCGCTTTCACTAGATTCGCCAGTGATATCGCCAAAGTCATTCGCCTCACGTTCTTTTTCGGCAGCCAAAGCCAAGGCCTGTTCTTCTTCTTCCTTGGAAAGCTCCGGCATACCGTACATAAAGTCTTGGGAGTCGTCTTCAACCACCAAATCCTTTGGCACAGGAACTGTCACGGGCTTCTCTCCACGGGCAGCTCGTATCTTGACTTCATCACCAATATTCAAAATATCTGAGGTAAACTGTTTAAGTTGTTCTAATCCTGGCATAATAGATAATTATACTCCGCAAAAAACTGTTTGTATACCTCCGGAAAAAAACCGGACGAAACGCTGTAGGCCAACTATAAATCGGACACTCCACCATTATATCATATCGGCAAAAAAAAATCATTACTTAGTATTTACTGAAAAAGTATTTTTTCATCTCTCATATCTCATTTTTCACAAATCGCCCCATTTTCTTCTTATAAACTTTTACAAATCCACCGACAAATATAATATGAAAAAGATTATTTCAATTTTGTTGACCGCCGCACTTTTTTGCGCATCAACCTTTGCAGATACAGTTTTAAAAGCCCTCCCCATCGATGAACAGGACTACGCAGAAATAGCCGCATCCATCATGGAAGTTTCCGAACCTTACGTCAAAGGGGACTATGTAATCTTCACCCAGAAAAAGGGACCAAGATACATCGGTGTGGCATTCGACTTTGAAAACTACAGACAGATCCACCAGTTCCAGCTTAAGGTCAAAAGAAACTACGACTATGAAATGGAAGACTCACTTTTCTTCTATATACTTAAGCTTCCAAAGACAGTGCAGTCCTTCGACTATCGATTGGTGGTGGACGGACTTTGGACAACAGACCCACAGAACATCAACAGAAACTTCAGCCAAAAAGCGGGACTCACGGTATCACAGTTGAACGCAAGACGAAACATCCCCGTGGTTACAGAAAGATTGGACAACGGAAAAACCAGATTCGTCTATCAGGGAGAGTCTGGACAGCAGGTAAGACTTGGAGCAAGCTTCACGAACTGGGACAGCTGGATTTACGAACTTCAGGAAGTCAGACCTGGACAGTACCAATTGGACTTGCCCCTCCCCCCAGGCGAATATCAGTATGCATACTACATTGGAATGAAGTCCTACCCCGACAAGACCAATCCCGAACGATGCTACACAAGGGACGGAAAAGAAGCATCCATCTGGATCGTATCAAAATAGTTTCCATGAATCCAAGGACGGAATCCCTAGAAAATTTTGCAGACCTTCAATAAAATTAGGCGCATACACATATTTCCAGCTTTCCGGGGTTCCGTTTCACTCATTGCTTCGCAACAGTCCTGCGGCCTGCCCCTCCAATCTGGCGTAGCGACCGGACAAGGACCCCTAAAATCCAGGCCCCTTATTCCCGACAAAACCCTTGACAAAAAAAATCAAATACAATATCCTTAGATTATACGCTCGATTAACTCAGTGGTAGAGTGCTACCTTCACACGGTAGAAGTCACTAGTTCGAATCTAGTATCGAGCAACAAAGACATTCGTCAAACGGCGGATGTCTTTTTTTATGCCTTTCGGCGATTAGTCAAGTTATTCCCCGACATTTCTTCGGTGAATAAGACTATGCATTTCTTCAAGATTCAAAACCAACAAATTCGACATTTCTTCAATATTTAAAACCACTAAATTCAACATTTCTTCAAAATTGTGAACCAACAATAAAAAATAAATCCACAACCATATTTGTTTTGGAAAACACCACCGACCAACCCGTGAGCACCGTTAGGTGCGAACAAATCCGTTTGTTTTTTTTATTTTTTTATCTACAGACGGATTTATTTGTCCAGATCTAAGCACTAGAAATTTAAACTTAAAATCCACTAAACCAAAAAATCGGTCATATATAATGGAAGAAAGTTGATGCCGTTTTCCATTTGGACATCTTTTTGGGAAAGAAGATATAGATTCTGAACATCCTGGGAATATTTTTTTCCAAACTGGGTCAATGATTCGTGTTTGCCTGTGCCTGAGGATTTCACTTCAATGGCGGATATTTTTTTTCCATTTGAAACAAGGAAATCAATTTCATAATAATGGGTGCTTTCTTCTTTTTCCCAGGTGTGATAAAAAAGCTCTCGACCGTTGGAAGCAATCATCTGAGCCACAAGATTTTCATACAAATATCCAAGGTTCGCAGGAAGAGTGTCGGAGAGAAGTTTTATATACAAATCATTTTCCGTTGAAGGTCTGTCCATAAACATAAGAGTCACAAAAAGACCTGTGTCGCAGATGTACAATTTGTAGCTGTCCAAATCCTTTGTCAAAGAAAGACTCACCCGTGGATCAGTTGAATTGTAGGAGGCAAGAACGGTCTTGGAATCAAGAAGATCGTAAATCAGGTTGTCATCCTTTGAGGTCTTTCGTTTTTTAATTGCCGTTGAAAGTCTATACCGTTTTATATCCTTGGAAAGCTGGGACGGGATGGAATGAAAAATGGTGGACAGTTTTCCAGATGGATCCAGTTTTTTTAAGTCGTCCTCGTAAAGCTGAATTATCTGTCTTTTTTTTTGGTCGATTTTTGAAAAATCCTCCCCGTTGACATAAGACTCCACCGCCTGGGGCATACCACCAACCGCCATGTACAGCCGTAAATCTTTCATAAGTTTTCTATTGATTTGCTGGCCAAGGGATTTTCTTGATTTAAAAAGCTCCCTCAGTATGGAATAATTTTTTCCAGTGGCATCACAAAACTCTTCGTAATCCATTGAAGTCGGAGGCCAAGCGG
>JAZUEV010000548.1:0-2589 GCA_045640345.1 Treponema sp. | reverse complement strand
CTATTCATTTTAGGGAGAAGAAAAATGAAAAAAAGGTTTGTGGTTTTATCTTGTGTTTTTGCCATGCTTGCTTTGGTTGGTCTTACTAACTGTTCTTCGCTTAAGCAACTTTGGGATTTGCAGGGGATTTTGGTTTCAGTTGATGGGCAGATTTATGCAGGCGGATCTTCTGTTGTTGTAATGGATATGGGGGACAGCGTAAAGAAGTTTACCTTCAATGCCACATCTAATCCAGTTGACAATGGTTGGCCAGTAAAAGTATACACATCAAGGTCCTATGTGGCAAATGTTATGAAAAGTTCCACAGATTCAACTTCTTATACAATCAATGCCGTAAGAAGTGGATGGACGGAAGTTGTTGCATCATGTTCTATTTATAGCCACACATTTATTGTTTATGTGTCTGACAAGGCCAATGGTATAACTGTTGAAAAATTGATTTCCGACCGTGAAGAAGAGTTGGCTCGTATTACTGCTGAAAAGGAATCTGGAGAAAGACATGAAGGCGGTTCTACTGGTTCAGGTGGTGGAACAACAACAGGTACAAGTGGTACATCTGGAACAACAGGTACATCTACAGGAACAAGTGGTGCGGGAACATCTACAGGTACTTCTGGAACAACAGTTGCAGATGGAACAGACTTAAGACAATCAATGGCTGGTCTTTGGACTGATAAATCAAATCCGGACAGCGGAATTTATATTGAAAGCTCGGGAGCTGTTTATTTAGCCCATCCATCACCAAGGACTCAGAAATGGGTTTACGGTGGGATGAATATAGCAAGTATTTCAAAGTCTGGAGATATTGTAAGTCAGCTCGGAAACATGGATTATGTAAATAAGAAAATCTTCCATGTCTATGAAACTCAGGCGGACAAGATTTCCTGTGTTTATGAAAAATCTTCTAATTCTGCAACAAAAGCAGTGTACCTTACATCCGCAGATAAACCTTCAATCACTTGCAACAAAACTGGTACAAGCGGTGAAAAGGTGGTGGTGAAGTTCAGTTCGAAATCTGTTGACGAAGAAGTGATGTTCACTTTGGAACAGGGGACTAGCACTGTTTACTATGGTTCGGAAACCCAGACTGAAATCCTTTTGGGTAGTGGCGCAAACAAACTTACATTGACAGCTTATGGTGTCCGTTCAAAAGTCAGTGTCAAATCCGATTCCGTGACAATCAATGCTACCGATGCCATTGTAAAGATTGGTTCTGGTTCTGTTATTGATTTGACGGTTTCCTCATCAACAGTTCAAGTAGGTAACGCTGTTACAATCAAGGCAAGCGTGGCTGGTGTGACTGAAAATATATCATATCAGTGGTACAACGGCAATGGAACAAAAATATCGGGAGCTACATCTGGCGAATATGTTTTCACACCCCAGAATGCTGGTTCCTATTCATATTATGTTACTGCAACTGGAGCTTCATCCGGAAAGACCGTAAAATCTCAGGTTGTAAAAATTGAAGCGGTTAATGCAAAGGTTTATGTAAGTGACAAGACTGTCGTAAAGGCTTTTGTGTCAGCCTCAAGTATAAATTCAACAGTCAACTCCATTCCAAGCAACGAAGTTAACAACGGTTTTGTCTTTGAGTCAGAGGTAGATAAACTGGATGAGGACGTTTCTTATCAGTGGTATGTGGATGGAAGTTCGGTTAGCTATGGTAGGTCTGCAAAATTTGAATATACATCAAGCAAGGTTGGAATTGTAAAAGTTTATCTGGAAGTTACAGGAAAAGTCAGCGGTAAAAAAGCAACGTCCAATGTCTTGCCTGTTCAGTTTGTCGAGCATCCATCAAAGTATATTGATTCTATCAACCAGAGTCCGATTGCTGCTGTGTCAAGACAAAGGATTGCGGCGGACGAAACAAATGTGACTGTAACATTCAGCGTCCAGACCAACATTTTTGCAAATCTTGATGAAACTGTCAGTTATAAATGGTATGACAATTCGACAGGAAGAGAAGTTTCCTCCACAACAAACAGTGCAGGAACAATCAATTATACAAGGCCAGATACTTTGGCAAGGGACACAGTTGTTTCCTACTATTGTATAATCACTGGCAACACAAGCAAAAAACAGCTTAAATCTACGGTAGCCTCTTGTACTGTTGAAGCACCGGAAGCAAGAAGAAGTCTCGCAGGACTTTGGGGACACGCCGATGATCCATCTGTTGCTTGGTATATTACCCAGGACGGAAAGGTCTATGAAGCGTTCGCAAGTGCAAAATCCATCAAAAACATTGCCTATGTCTACAAGGACGAACTTTTTGGTTCATTCGACAGGCTTGGTAAATTCACTCCGTCAAAATCAGGCACACAGGTTTTGGTTTATAATCCATCCAACAAGAATTTGAGCCTGGATTCTGCTGGTGTAAAATCAAGCAACGGAAATACTGCCAGGGTCCTGAAAAAGTTGAATGTAGCAAACGTCAACAAGGCATCCCTTTTGGACGGCAAACATTCTGTAACAATTTCAGCCTCCACCACAAATATTGAGGTTGAGAAAAGTAAAACTGCTCAGGTGGCAAAGATTGTGTCAACCGTTCCTGCTGTGGACGAGAGTGTGACATACAGTTGGTATGTT
>JAZUEV010000547.1:0-1697 GCA_045640345.1 Treponema sp. | reverse complement strand
CTTTCTTTGCTTCATTGATTTTTCCTTCTTTCAGGAAATTGTAGCCACTTTTTGAGAGTTCCGAAATTTCGTTGTTCACTCCATCAGCAGTTCCGTCTTCCGCTTTTTGTTCCAGAAGAGGGTCAACCGTCAAATCGAAGTCTGTTTTTTCTGTTTTGTCGAAATCTGCCATTTTTTTTAATCCTTATTATTTATTAATGTTGATATGATTTGCGCCAACTTTTCTGTCAGCGGTTCGCTTTTTCGTTTGTTATGGGCAAGGACATAAAGTTTCAATGCTTCCATGAATTCATTTTTTTCTTGATGTTTGTCCCCGCATCTGGTTAGTCCGTCGGAATATCCTGTGGTGATAAAAATTCTTTCGGCCATATCCAATTTTCCTAGGTTCAATAGTTCATTGGCCTTTCTGTTCAGCGCAACCTTTTGCTGGTCGGAAAGATTTCCCACAGGCATGTCTGTGACTTTTATAAATCCACCTGCGTTTCCGTTTTGTTCGATTGTCTTTATCAAATCACCACTCATAGAATCCCCAAAAAAAATGACCTTACCATGATTATCGGAAAATTTTTTTTCAAACTGAATCAAGAGTCCCAACTATGTTTTCGGGATGCCCTTTTATGATGTAGCCTGAACTTGGAAAAAATCCACTATTGATCTTCCGTAGACTCTCTGGTCTATGCGGCTTAGATTTTCAATATGCTCTGGCAAGGGGTCTTCGCTTGGATGATGGATCAAAAGTTTTCCACCTTCTTTCAAAAGTCCCTTCTGTGCGACTGTTTCCACCAACTGTAGTCTGAATTTATATGGAAAGGGTGGGTCAAAGAAAATAAAGTCGTAAGATTTTTTGCATCTTTTTAGGAAAAGCTCCACCGCCATAAAATGACAGTCTATTCTGACTCCAACTTCTTCTGCCATTGCCACATTTTTCAGTACAGTCTTTGCTTTTGCCCTGTCCATTTCGCATAAAGAAACTTCCGTGGCTCCATGGGAAACGGATTCTATGGCTATGGTTCCTGATCCACTAAAAAGGTCAAGAAAACTTTTGCCTTCAAGTTCAGGACCGATTATATCAAAAATCGATTCCCTCATTCTGTCCATGGCAGGTCTGATAGCCATTTTTCCGCCTGGGACTTCTGTTGTTCTGCCTTTTAATTTTCCACCTGTTATTCTCATTATAAATATCCTAATGTATCTCCAAAAATCTTTTGCCTTAGCGGAAACCGTTTAAAAGTTTTCGCACTTCAATTTCTGGCAGTTTGTTGTTGGTCAAAGCATAATCAAGAGCTGTCTTTCCGCTTGAATCTCTGTAGTAAATATTTGCCCCTGCGTCAAGGAGGGTCTTGATTACTTCAAGAGATGTGGAGTATTGGCAAGCATACATGAGAACCGTCTTTCCTTTCCACAATGTGTTTACTGAGACATCGTGGTCAAGGAAGAGCTTCAGTTTTGCTTTCTTGATATGGTCTGAACCATACGAACTTGTGGCGCAAAGTACAAATGCCTTCAAAACTTCCTCTTCAGATGGTGAACGGTTTTCAAGCATAGCGGACAAGATTTGTGGGTTCTGGGTGTAGTCGGCCGCCATAAGAAGTGGGGTAGTGTTGTACTTGTTTCTGACCCTTGTGTAGGCTCCCGCATCCAAAAGCTTTCTGACTATGCTCATGTTGCTTTGATAACGGACTGCGTACATAAGTGCT
>JAZUEV010000546.1:0-4609 GCA_045640345.1 Treponema sp. | reverse complement strand
GAAATCAATTTCAATATCATTGTCCGATTCCCATTCTTCATCAGAAATAACAGTTTCAAATGCACTCGCAAGTCTGTTTATGAAATTCTCATCGATTGGAGAATCCATTCCTATATGTATATTAATCACAACTTTTCCACCGATGCCGTTGTAGTTGATGGATGCACCCAGACCGATGTCATAATCAAGCTTCACATACGAATTGGCGATATAAGAAAGAATTTCCTGGATGTAGGCATCTTTGTCATAGGTGTATTCCTCGTCATAATCGAAGTCCTCATAATCATAGTCTTCATCATATTCAGAATCGGTCACAAGAGAATAACCTGCATACTCACCATCTTCCAAGCCATAAAGTTCCTGCAACTGCTTTATATAGGCTTCCAATTCTTCGGGAGTCATAGTTTCATAATCCTCCTCATCCTCGTAGTCATCATAGTCGTAGTCATCATAGTCGTATTCATTATAACTTACCATAAGTTCAAGGAGATCAATGTATTCATCCAAAAGATTGTTGGAAAGATCAGCTTTTCCAGTTCCATTAATCGAAAATTTGAACACCATATCCTTTATCATGGATTTTGCATAGTCTTTTCCAACAAACTTCTTCAAATCAAGTTTTCCATCCAACAATGCGTCCATAGAAAGTTCCACGGCATATCCTGTTTTGCTGGAATTGGCTATAGCTGAAAAACTGGAAACATCCTTTTTTATATTAATCACGATGCCTTTTTTTGAAAGGAAGTTCAGGAGAGACTGAATCGCCTTTTTCTGATTGCCGCTCAACTTCTTGTAGTCCGATGAATGACTGTAGTTTTCACCAGCTGAATAAGCTTCAACAATTTTCTTGTATTCGCTGTAGTTTGCTTCATTGCCTACCGACTCCTGGAAATCCAGCATAAAATTCATCATATCTTCAGAAAAAGTGGAAACTGCGTTTGAATCACTAAAGAATGGATCCTTGAAATCTGCATTGGCGGCAGAATCTCCCAATTCATAAAAACTTCCAAAATCCTTGATAGAATTTTTGGCACCGCTTTTTTTCAAGTCCTGTGGTCCAAGAATCTGGGCAAAAGTCAAAGATCCCAGGCACAACAAAGCCCCGGAAAGTACAATCGTTTTAATCAAAGAGTTTTTTTTCATGGGAATCCCCCCTTTACTTTTTTTATGAATCCAAAAGAATCCACAGTCCGATATAAAGTCCAGACATCTTTAAAAACACGGACATCTCTCAAAAGTTTCCTAGATGTCCACGAGTTCTTCTTTTCCAAATGCAAGACTGAAACATCGTTTTTTAAATTTGTCTCTACCATTGGAATTTAGCAGAAAAAAGCCATATTGTAAACGGCATTTAGGACAAAGTTGGCTCAAAATTTGCAATTTTGAGTTTTTAGGCCATTTCGTCTTACAATGACTTTTGTTTTTGAGAAAACGGGACAAGTTCAGCAGTACAAAACTTTTTAGAGATGCCTTAATATTTGACCCAAACCATCCGAAAAATAAGTATGAGTATGAAAGAATTTATCTCACTTTGTTTTGAAGTCATCAAAGATAAAAGGGTCTTGATTGCCCTGGGTGTTTTTTTTATTTTCACCATGTTGGCGAGATATGTTATCAAATACAAGAAAAAGCCTCCTAAAGTAAAAGCCGTCAGAACTCCAAAACCAAAGCCTCAACCAAAAAATGAGGACGAAGATGAAGATGAGGAAAACGAAGAATAAGGAACATGGACACCTCTTTTGAAACCAAAAATTAGCCGGTCTTTTGTTTTTGCAGAAGTTCGGTTATTTTGTTTTTAAAACTCCAAGGCCATCTGCTGATTGATTTTTCCGTCACCTGAATTTTCTTCCATATATCCGTGTAAAATATAGGGGACAACTGTTTTCGACCCCTCCGGCTTATGGAACAATCCATTTTCCCAAACCAAGGCCAAAGACAAGACCTTACAAGTTTTTCCTTCAAAAGATAGTCCACAATCAGTTCCACATCCTCGGCATTCCAAATGCACATACCAAAGCGGATTGAATCAAGACTGTTAAAAACTTTCACACATTCATTCACCAACTGATTTTTGTCAAACATTCTTCTATGCCTGGACAAAAACCATAGCACCAAATCAGCGTCCCACGGAAAATCGGCACTCTTTTGTCTTTCGCAAACGTCGCAGCCATCACAAACTACATTCTCACCTCCAAGAGCATCCAAAAGAACCTGTCTTCTGCATGATAGACTTTCGGCAAAGTTTTTCATCACCCTGCCACGAGAGTTTTCATCAAATTCTCCAAACCTTTTGGAATCAAGGGGACTCCACAAGAGAATCGCCTTACCGATTGACCCATCCCTTGCCGCTCGTCCAGACTCTTGAATGTAGGCTTCCGCATTGTCGGGGGACTCAAGATGAATAACAGTGTGGATATTTTTTTTGTCCACTCCCATACCATAGGCGCAGGTGCAGCAAAGAATAGCGTCGTCCTTTCCATAAAACCATTTTTCGGTGGCAGTCTTTTCTTCTTTCTCCAGTCCCGCATGATAAAACCTCACCCTGTCCCGACCATAAAATGTCGAAATCTCCCTAGCCATGTCCTCAGATTTTGCCCTTGTCCCACAAAAAATCAACAGGGGTTTTTCTTCAATGACAGCAAGTCTAAAGGCGGCACGTTTTTTGTCATAGGCGTTTATGACATTGTAATGGATGTTGGGTCTATCAAAATCGCTTTGGACAATATGAACCGACCCTCCAAAAAGAACCTCCGACACTCTTGCCAAAACAGTTGGAGAAGCAGTGGCAGTAAAAGCGGTCACAATCTTTACACCCAAATCCTTTATAATCTGTCCCAAAGTGAGATAGGATTTTCTGAAAGTATCTCCCCACTCGCTTACACAATGGGCTTCATCAATGGCGATGTGTTTTATGTTGCATTTTGAAAGTCTTTCCACCAGGCTTTTGTTTTGGAGCACCTCAGGATTTGCCAAGATGATTTTTGCTCCATTTTTTATGCGCCGAAAATTTTCCTCCCTTTCATCCACAGTCTGCTCCCCTCGAAAAAGAACAGCCTCCAAAGACCCCTCCTCCATCCTGCGTTTCTGGTCAGCCATCAAAGCAAGCAATGGATAAATGACAAGGGTCGGCCCATCCAACAAAAGTGCCGGAGCTAAAAAACAAAGAGACTTACCAGCTCCAGTCGGCAACAGCACAATCTGATGTCCACGATAGATTCTGTCGCTAAAAGCCCCGTCTTCACATTCGTCATCAAGCATACCTCTAGCGGCATCCATTATGTTTTCTATGACGATTCTTTGCCAAGGATAAAAGTATTTTATGCCAAAAGCTTTCTGGGCAGCCACGGTCACTTCATCATCACAAAAAATCTCTTCCATATAATTCCTCCCATAGATTCGGGCATCTCTGAAAATACTTTTTATAAATGCCTGTCGAGTTTAAAACCATGTAATTGCAAGGCTTTAAACATCGCATTTTCAAAGTTGTTCCTATTATATATATGTGCTTTAAAAATCATTTTCCGCCCTGAATTTGCAAAAAAAAGTCAAAAAAAATGACCGATTGAGCGTAGCAGCAAAACTCATGGAGGGATTGGTTGGTCATAGCATGATAACCGATTGAGCGTAGCGGTAAAACTTGTTTGGGGCTGGTTGGTCATAGCTGGACGACCGATTGATTATTGCGACAAAACTTGTCGGGGGATTGGTTGGTCATAGCTGGACGACCGATTGATTATTGCGGCAAAACTTGTTGGGGGCTGGTTAATCATAGCGGGACGACCGATTGATTATTGCGCCAAAACGTGTTGGGGCTGGTTAATCATAGCATGATGACCGATTGAGCATTGCGGCAAAACTCATAGGGGGCGATTTAAACTAACGACCGTTAGTTAGTTTGGGCCACCTACTAGTGTCTAAAAACAATCTATCGGACACACGGCTATTATCAACAGTCCCCCTACCAGTATCTTTAAATAATCAATCGGACATACGCTATTATCAACAGTCCACTACCAGTGTCTAAAGATAATCAATCGGTTGCACGCTATTACCAACAGTCCTCTACTAGTGTCTCAAAATAATCAATCGGACACACGGCTATTACCAACAGTCCACTACCAGTGTCTTTAAATAATCAGTCGGACACACGCTATTATCAACAGTCCCCTGCGAGTGGCTCAAGATAATCAATCGGACACACGACTATTACCCAACAGAAGAGCAGTCCATAAATCATCAAGTAAATTTTTGTTTGAGATTTCTCCACGTCGCTTTCGCTTTGGTCGAAATGACTGTTAACAGAATTTTTATTGGTTGGTCATAGCATGATGACCGATTGAGCGTAGCGGCAAAACTCATGGAGGGATTGGTTGGTCATAGCTGGACGACCGATTGAGCATTGTGCCAAAACTCATAGGGGGGCGATTTAAACTAACGACCGTTAGTTAGTTTGGGCCACCTACTAGTGTCTAAAGACAATCTATCGGACACACGCTATTACCAACAGTCTCCCTACCAGTATCTTTAAATAATCAATCGGACATACGCTATTATCAACAGTCCACTACCAGTGTCTAAAGATAATCAATCGGTTGCACGCTATTACCAA
>JAZUEV010000545.1:0-1693 GCA_045640345.1 Treponema sp. | reverse complement strand
TTATTACTGCATGAAAGTTCAGAATGTAAAAGTAGAAGAAATGTCTGATACGGAATTTAATGAAATAATGAATAAAATTGAAAATGCTCCAGGCAATTATATTCTGTCTGAACATTCTCCCAAAGTCTTTTAGGTAGATTTATTTGCAAGATGCCGAAAATTATAAAAAGTATTTTAGAGATGCCCTTGACTTAATCCGATTGGTTAAATTAAAATTATAAATGAGGAAGTTTAGGATTTGACATTCTCAAATAGGGAATCTTGATCATTTCAGTTTAAGCACATATTTTTATAAATTTATATTGGAGGAAATGTTTTGGAAATTGTTAACACACGGGAAGGCTTCCTTTTCAAAATTATTGGCGATAAAACTTTTGCAGTTTTGAGTGATAGAGATGATGTTGCGTTTTGTCCGTTCTGTTATGGACAGATAAATTTTACTGACGATAAATGTTGTTGCTGTGGAAAAAAAATCCCTGAAATAATTTATTATCATGGTGATGACGACACATGGATTGCTTCAGGAAATGAGTAAAAAAATTAGTGCATTCCTTTTTGATTTGGACGGAACTTTGGTTGATACAGAAAAATTTTATCAGCAGTGTTGGCCAAAAGCGTTCAATCATTTTGGATACGAAATGACAAATGATCAATTTCTTTCAATCAGGTCTCTGGGAAAACCATTCATCATCCCAACGCTGAAAAAATATTCAGGGGATGAAAATTTCAATTACGAAAAAGTGATTGAATACAGAAATATTTTGATGAAAGATTTAATGGAAAAAGAAGGTCTGCAGTTAAAAAAAGGTGCCAGAGATATTTTGGAATTTCTTTGTGAAAAAAAAATTATCTGCTCTGTTGTTACTGCGTCTCCTGTTTCAAGGGCAAATGATTATTTGGAGCGACTGGGGATTTTAAAATATTTTCACAAGATTATTAGCGCACGAGATGTAAAAGAAGGAAAACCATCTCCAGACTGTTATCAGTTTGCATGCAATCAATTGTCTCTTAGTTCATCCGAATGTGTGGCTGTGGAAGATTCACCCAATGGAGTTTGTAGCGCATGGAAAGCTGGTTGTAATGTAATCATGGTTCCTGATTTGGCTCCACCGGATGAAGAAACTCGCAGTCGTTTGTTTGCCCTTGAAGATGATTTATATGGAATAAAAAATCTTTTTATTGACAAAAAAATTTTTTGAATAAAATGACGATGGAAATAATTAATCATCAAGTGTTAAATCATTGAAACTAAATACTTGATGATTTTAATCATTGTAGTCCACAAACACACCATCTTTCATATCTTGCCAAGTACAAAAATATTTATATTCATCACATTCTCTTATTAACTTTATTGAAGAAAGCCCTTCTGCATTTTTAGAAAAATCATTTCTTGGTAAAAAAATATAATAAAGGAAATATGACTCTTTATTTATTTTGACTTTAAATGTGGTATGATATTCTATCAATTTTTTTGAGTCATCAATTTTACTTTCCAATCCCATTGCAAAATTTTCAAAATCCACAACTGGACCTTCGTAGGTTGCAAACATCTTTTCAATATCAGTCTGCAATTCAGGAACTGAATCCTTAACTTTTTCCGAAAAAAGCAAATAAAGATTCGCAGAATTCTTTGATCCAATCGAATTGACTATCTCTTCTCCAATCTTAAGATTTATTTTATCATAACTGT
>JAZUEV010000544.1:0-4681 GCA_045640345.1 Treponema sp. | reverse complement strand
ATCCACATATTTTCACAAGTTTTCCACAGGGAAATTCCTATCAACATAAAATCAACAAGTTTTCCACAGGTGATCAAAACTGAGCATACCACAGGCACGAATAAAGTTCCACAAAACCATTCCCCATTAAATTTTTTTCTGCATGTCTGGAGTGTAGAAAACAATATTCTCCACTTGGGATAATTTTGCCACTTTATACGCAACACTGGCAGATCCAAGATAGGCTTTAAAAGGAAGTCCTTGAGGCACGTTCTCACAATTGCAGACCCCAGCTTTTACATTTACATCAAAAATCTTGTTTTCCCCATTCACTTCAACAATCACTCGAAGATTTGTAAGATATTTTATAATGTCAGAAATACGAGAAGTTTTTACGATAATAGCAAAATTGTCACCACCAAGTCTTGCAATAGCCCCATCCTTCCCTAAAAATTTGGTAAAATCTGTTGCCAAAGTCCGAAGGAAAACATCACCATTTTTTGAGTCAAGCCTCTCATTGATTTTTCTGAATCCACAGATATTGAAAAACACCACTGAAAATTTTTTCATAAATTTTTTTGTGGCAATCATCTCTCCCAAATGCTCAAGTCCAAGAGTATTGTAGACTCCAGTGACGGCATCTGTGTGTTCGGATTTAATAATCAATTGATTTAGCCTTGCCTTGGAGAGAACGGTAAACAGAATCTGGAACAAAAACTCCAGGGCTGAAATTTCAGAATCTGTCCAAACCTGTTTTTTAAGAACATGGGCAACAAAAGTCATGCGTCCACAATATTTTGCCTCGTACTGATTTGTATAAGAACGGTCGCCAACACACATCAACTTTTCATAAAGGACATCTTTTTCCACGTTATGTTCCACATCACAAAAAGTTGCAGGCTGCTTTATGGCAATGGAAAGTTTTCCAATCTTTAATTCTTCCGCAAGTGGCTTAATTTCCTTGGCGATAATGTGTGCAAGTTCGTTCGCCTTTTTTGCGTCGCTATTAAAAACCTTTGATAAAAAATCCTGAAACGTCTGTGTAACCATCTTTATCTCCGTAAAACTATTTTAAAATTTAAGAAACCTTTTGCTTAAAGATAAGAACATCTCTAAAATATTGGGTATCTCCAAAAATTGCAATCTTTAGAGACTCCCTTTTATAGAGACTCCCATAATACAAATTTGTTTTTTAACAAATACAAAAAATCCCCAAGGCGAACCAAGGGGATAAAACTAAAGCCTGGATTGATTTCCAGAGATTGGCTTTAATTACTCGTTAACTGCCGCGTCCAATGCTTCATCCACAGCTGGAGCTTCAACAGAATGTCCTATTGGATCACCATTTCCATCATCATATCGTTTCTGACAGAATTTACATACTGTACCACTGTCGTTTTTTTCTTCAAGGAATAATGCTGGTTGACCATGATGTATATTTTCTTCAACAGAACGATCAAGAGCCTGACAATCCTTATAAAGATGCATCTTTTTTCCATATGTAGTCCAATACACTTCCGATTCAGCCATTTCTTTTGCTTCAACTGAAAGTGGATTCCAATCGTAACTTACAAGACCTGAAACTGCAAGGAAGATAACTGCTGCAATTGTTCCTATTGTCTTATGCTTTTTATCTGCATTTTTATCGTTCAAAAGAAGAATAATAAAAGGAACAAAAGCAATAGCCGAGACTATTACGCCCATATTGTTCCAAAGCCAAAATTTAAGTGCATTTTTCTGTGACGCTGGATCGATATGATTTGCCTTTTTCCACAACTGTGAACCGATGATCACACAAATTAAATCTGGTACCAATGCTATAATTGCTCTGTAGACAGGATCAATCTTTGGAAGAATCAATAGCTTCTCAAAAAGCAACATAATTGCTAAAAATTCAAAAGCTAGTGCAAAAATCCATAGAATAACTGCCCCAACTCTAAGTCCTGTAGCATTTCCTTTTGGTGCTTGAGTTGAAGTATTTGCTCTTCTTGTTGTAGAACTTTTCTGTTCTTTCTTTTCTGCCATAAAAAACCTCCTTTATTGGCATGCGATTTATAGAATACTTTTAAACCTTAAATTTGTCTACCTGTTCCCCAATATTTTTTATAGAAGATTCCATTTTCGAAGAAAGAGATGACAAAGCATTGCCAGTTTCGCTGATTTTTCCTGCCCCGTTGTTCATTTGTTCCATACCAGATTTCATTGACAATGTTGCATCCCTAAGTTTTTTTATTTCGTCCAAGATTGCCTTGTTTCCTTCAGCCATTTCAACGGATGCGACTTTTACTTCATTGGAACTGTCATTCATTTCGTTCAAGGCAGCGGATATCTGTTTTGAGCCAGCCCCCTGTTCTTCCATTGCATTGGTGATTTCCTTGACCAAATTGTTAGTTGAATCAATACCGTTTGAAACTTCGGTAAATGCGTTACTTGCAAGTCTGGATGCTTCAACAATAGATTCAATAGTTCCTGTAATTTTTGACAACTGTTTTCCAATTGTCTGGGACTGGTTGGTCGCATCTTCGGACAATTTTCGAATTTCATCAGCTACAACAGAAAATCCTTTTCCACTTTCCCCAGCGTGTGCAGCTTCGATTGCAGCGTTCATTGCCAAAAGATTTGTTTGTTCAGCGATACTTGAAATAACCACATTGGCTTCCTGAAGCATTTGACTGTCGGCGGAAATTTCACCAATCTTTGCGTTGACATCATTCTGTCGTTTGACACCTTCAATTACATTTTGCTCCAACACCGAAAATTGACCGGACATCTTTTTGACAGTCGTATTAACGGCGTTGATATTGCCAATCATTTCCTCAACGGACGCACTTGCCTGAGTCACAGCGGACACTTGATTTTCAATCATCCTTCGCAGTGAATCAATATTTGATGCAATTTGGTTCATAGCACCAGATGTTTCCTGAACAGAATTAGACTGGGCTGCAATGTTGGAATCCATATTGTTGATGTTCATCAAAATCATAGTGATTGCATCGGATGTGTCATCGGTACATTGCTTGAGTAAATCACCAGCCTGGTTCAAATCATCTTTACTGTTTTTCATGGTACCAACAATTGTCTGGAGTTTTTCGGTAAACATATTAAATCCACCAACCATTCTTCCAATTTCGTTGTCGGATGATTTCAAATCGATTCGCTTGGTCAAATCGGCATCACCGGTAGCTATGTCGTTGATAATCGATTCAACAGTCTGCAATGGTTTAAGCGCAACAACAACCAATCCACAAATCAAGAAAATGATAATGGCGGAAACAATTGAGACAGACACAATAAGGACTTTCAAAATAACGGAAGTCAATTCAAAAATTTTTCCTCGATTCAACACCATCATCAAATTCCAAGATGTGCCTTCAAGGGGAACGGAAATAAAATATTGCTCCACACCGCTACCGTTTTTGATTTCACCTTGGATTTCAGTTGTCGCACCCCATGTGGATTTTATCAATTTATAGGAATCAGGATATTTTCCCTCCATGATTTCAAAATCTTTTTTAATAGCCATATCGTCATCTGTGCTGGTCCCAATCAAATAACCGTTGCTACCAAAAATCATTGCCACACCTGCATCATCAAGTTGAACTTTGTCCAAGATTTTTGAAATCAACCTAGGCTGGATAATTCCAAAAAACAGACCGATGTTTTGTCCATCAACTTTTACAGCCTTACAAACGTGCATGGCAGTCAAACCGGTAGTTCGTTCTATGTTGGGGTCGTCCACATAACAATCCTGTCCCTGATTTACGATTGCCTTAAAATAATCACGGTCAGAAACTTGGGCTGTCTCATTTGCATCGGTAAAAGCATTTCCCTGAGAATCAACATATCCTATATATTCGAACATCTCTGGACGGCGCTTTCTCTGCTTATTCATCCAAGCGACAATCTGCTTTGTGTCCTTTGTTTCAACAATCGCATCCCTGGCATAAAAATCCATTTCCGCTAAATATGTTTGAATCAGATTCTTGTTAACCATCGCAGTCTGTTCGGTTAGCAGTGTATATTTTTTTATGGCATCCTTGTGAAGTCTGGATTTTGTAGTTTCAGTAACAAAAGTAATCTGTAGAACGTTTAAGACTGTAACAACAGCAATAGCAATCCAAATAATCTTTGTAGTCAACTTCTTCTTTTTTTCGCTGTCCTTCACAAAAGTATCCTCCAAAATCGAGCATCAAGGGCATCTATAAAAATATTTGGACATCTCTAAAAATATTTTTCATAGATTCCGTTGTTTCTTTCTATTATACTATTGATTTCCGAAAATATCGAATTTTTTCTTAACAATTTTACAAATTTTATTATTACCTCCTCATTTGCAATAAAACGGTCAAACACGCTTCAGAATATCAACCAAGTGGGAACTGGCACCTAAAAGCTCCGACCTCTCGCTAATCGACAGTTGATAGTCCAAAAACAGTTGGAAAGTCTCTTCATCCATGGCATTCAATTCACGACGCATATAATCTGCAGGTCCATCGGCGGCTATGATTTTGATTCTTTGAAGGCCAGATTTTTTGTTCAGTTCAGCAATATCCTCAAGACGCAGGTAAGTATAAAGTTCATCTGGACTTGGAACAGTGTGGAAATCTTTTGTGACGCTACCGTTTTCCATAAGTGATTTTATTAGATTTTTTTTGAAACAGTACTGAATCATGCTGTATTCATTCATAACATAGGCCGCAAA
>JAZUEV010000543.1:0-2144 GCA_045640345.1 Treponema sp. | reverse complement strand
AGGCAATATTGGGGAGGACTTGAGACAGGTGTCGTGGGTCTTGCGGATTTGACAGAACTTTGCGAGCCTGGTACAAAAGAGCATGTTGAAAAGAGGATGGAGAAAATCATAAAAGGAAATCTGGACATCTTTTCGGGAGAGATATACGACAACCATGGAAATCTTCGTGTCAAAAAAGGGGAGTCTCTTACTGACGACGAGATATGGAGCATGGATTGGTTTGTTCAAGGCGTAAACGGAGATCTTCCATGAAAAAAGAGCAAAAAAAGCACCAGGGACTCACATTTTTCTATATGACCATAATAGTCACGCTCATCGCCATGGGAAGCAGTGTCTATTATACATTCAACTCCTTCTACAAGATCGCAAAGGATGATGCCGTGTCGATTGGTGAAAAGGCTATCTATGAGGCATCCGAACATCTCAACAATTTCCTTATAAATGGTCTTGATGTTATAACAGTGGTGTCCCAGGCAGCGGAATATATGATGAAAGTGTCTGACACCCCTGTGGATGACATAAAAAAATATCTCACATTCGAGACAGGCATCTATCGTGATGAAATCAACAAGGACTTCACAGGCATATACGGTTTTTTGAAGGGGACTTACATTGATGGAACTGACTGGATTCCTGACGGGGATTACGACCCTGAATCAAGGGACTGGTATAAATCAGCCATCGGGACATTGGGCTCTCCGACCATCGTTCCTCCTTATATCGATGCCCAGACTGGAAAAATCATCATATCCGTTGCCAAGATACTTTCAGACTGGAGCGTCCTTGCCCTTGATATTCAGCTGGACGAACTGCAGGAATTTGTTGAAAACCTGAAGGGGAGCCATAAATCGGATTCCAACAAGAAATATGAGTACAGTTTCATAATCGACAAGACCGGATTGATTGTTGCCCACACCGATAAAAGCCAGATAGGCAGGAATCTTATCGACGAAAAAAAGACTTCAAGATACGCTTCGAAACTGAGCCAAAGCATTTTTACCAGGGGACCGACATCTACTAAAACCGATAGCCTTGTGCTGGAAAATGAAAAATGTTTTATCTTCAGCCAGCAGGTCCAGAACGGTTGGTTCGTTGTGGATGTGATAAGCGAGTCCAACCTTTTTCAGAAGGTCAAGGTCAATTTGTGGAGAAACATATTCCTTTCCATTCTGATTTTGGTTATCGTCGCATATTTTTGTGCCATATCACTTTTGAACAGGATCAAGTCCAACAAGCTGGCAAACCTTTTGTCCGAACACCAGAAGTCCCTTAAACGGACAATCAGCGAGCAGACTTCAAAGATTATCAACCAGACCAAGGAGTTGGTGGATTTCCAGCAGAGCACCATCGAAGGAATCGCGCAGCTTATTGAAAGTAGGGACGGTTCCACGGGCGAGCATGTTAAAAATTCAAAAAGGTATGTCCTTCTCCTGACAAACTATCTTTACGAGAACGGTCTCTACCAGGATGAGGTGGACGAGGATTTTGTTGACATAATCGGAAACGCTGCCACCCTCCATGATGTGGGAAAAATCCATATATCTGATGCCATACTTAACAAGCACGGTAGTTTTACGGAAGATGAGTACGAGGAAATGAAAAAACATTCCGCCTATGGTGGGGAGGTCGTGCGGACTATCTTCAGAAATTCGAAAGATCAGCGCCTTGTGAAAATTACCTACGATACTGTTAGGCACCACCACGAAAAATGGAATGGGATGGGGTATCCGGACAGGCTTTCGGGAGAGGACATCCCTCTTTGCGCAAGGATTATGACCATTGCCGATGTGTACGATGCCCTCGTGTCAAAAAGGGTCTACAAGGAAGCTTTCCCGAAGGAACAGATTTTCCGTATGATGACCGATGAAAGGGGAAAAACCTTCGACCCAAGGCTCCTTGATATTTTCTTGGATTTGATGAAATAAGGCTCCCACATTTTTAGAGGTCAGAATTCGATGTTTAAAGCCTTGTAATTTCAAGACTTTAAACTCTTCATGCATCTATAGAAGTGTTTTTTTTGATATGCCCTGGAATACAAATTTTAGGGACACCGAAATCCTTTAAAAAGGTTTAAGGTTCTTGACCATCGTATGTAAAATGGTGTAGATTATTTCGGTATCTTTGAAAATTACAATTTTTAGAGA
>JAZUEV010000542.1:0-2164 GCA_045640345.1 Treponema sp. | reverse complement strand
AGTCCGTGGTGGTTGAGCTAGTCGAAACCACCTAAAATACAATGGTCGCAGCCACAGTCGATAATGACCGCTTGATTTCGACGGACTCAATCGGTGCAACCTCCAAAAACAACTGTCCAACATTGGTTAAAGAAATCCTGTGCGAATCCGCCGAAGGCTAACAAGTCTGGGATGACACAACCATTGAACCTGTCGAAATGATTTTCATTTTGTGTTTTCGACAAGTTCAACCTGCTCATCTGGCACGGTTTTTTATTTTCCGTTTTTGATTGTGAGGATTCCACCGACAATCAGACTGTTTTTTGCCAAGACCAAAAGCCAGTGCAATGCTTTTCCTGCCTTGAAGTCACCAAAGCAGTTGACCAAAGTTACAACAGTAATAGCAATCCAGACAATCAATGTGATGTACTTAAACAAATCATCCACTTTGCCCAAATCTGTAGCGATTGCCTTGATTGCAAACATTGCTCCACACAACAAAAGCAGCACACCCACTGCGATTGCGAGGAATTTTGATGCCTTACCAAAGAATGTAGTTACTGCAACAATTTCCTCACTGGAAATACTTTTTCCCAATCCAAAAAGACACAAACTGGTTACCACAAAATAGATAGCCAATGCCAACTGAATGATAAATACTCCGATTGTTCTCTGCTGTTTTGCCATTTTTAACCTCCAGGTTAAATTTTTATTGAACCATTTTGTTCAAATAATCTTTCCAGAAACATTTGTCCTTGGAAACTTTACTATCCTTTAATTCTATCACAGGATTGTGGAGAATGTCAAAATTTTATTTATTTCTTCTAATCATCAAGATAAATGCAAGGATGAAAAGGATTGGTGGAATCACTGTGAAAATCAGTTTTGTCAAGGGGATTCCTAGAACGCTTATGTCCGTCCCGAACACAACCCCAAAATCCAGAAGCATGTTGTACACAATCTCCACATATTCGATGATTGTTCCTGCCACAAGACTCATCCATGCTGGATCCCTTGTTCTGTTCCAAAGGATGATTGCAAAAAAAGCGGCGAGTCCACCAAGAACCAATTTAATGATGTATAGAATCAATTGAGCCTGTGTCATTTTTTACCTTCCCATGGATTCTTTGAAAGTTTTGAAAACACTCCTGGGTCTGCTCCAAAAGGTACAATGCTTGGTTCATTGTAGACTGGATTTATGACCAATGCGCAGTCAAGGCAATGCTTTACAAAATTCTTGAAACAATCTTCTGGCACAACATCCTTTTTTATGAAAAGATAAGGTCCCTTTCGTGTCCAATATTTGGTCAGCACTTTGTCGTAGATAAACCAGTCTTGCTCTTTTCGTTCCTGCATAGCCTTGATTAAGTTGTAGATGGAACGGGTTGCGGCAGCTTCAAGGGGGGAAGGAAGATAGAATGTCTTGAATGAATCGGCGAGACTTGAAAGTTTTTGTTCCATCTCAGGGGTCTCATTTACTGCAAGGATAAAAATACCTGATGTCCATGGAAGGGGAGGCTCCATAATGACTACATCAATTCTGGACCAATCGATCTGTGCTTCCGACCAAGGTTTGTAAACAGATGTTCCTTCTGGTGAAATGGACAGTGCTGTTTTCATGGCTAACATTTTGTCGTTGAAAATAAATGTTTTTCTTTGGGAGTTCAGAAGTGTGGAAACAGCTTTCTGGAGTCTGTAGGAAAAATCTGTCCTGAAACTTCCTGTGAGTCCACGGTTCAATGCGTTTTTGAGCATGGTAAAAGCAGAGCCACCGCCCCAGCCCAAAATTGCGCGACCGTTTTCCTGGAACAAATCAGTGAGTCTTGTGTTTTTTGCTGTATATAAAAAAGAATCCCTTGCTCGTGTGACCGAACCGTATCGGGTAAAAATCTCTTGGTTCAAAAAATCTATTTCGTTCATGCCAAATCTCCAAGTTACAAAAAGACCTTTCAGTTATTATCGGAATATTGCATGAAGTCTCTTAGAGAATTTTGTCCTACAACTGGTGCCGGTGGTCATCCCAAACTGAGCCAATCCTCGGACGGTTGTTCAAGTGGTTTCGACAGGCTCAACCACCACAGTCTTTTGGATGTCACTGAAAAAGTCCAATTTGTCATGCTGAATTTATTTCAGCATCTCATTAATTATAGATATATTATACAATTAGAGATCCTGAA
This sequence comes from Treponema sp., assembly GCA_045640345.1. Classification (GTDB taxonomy): domain Bacteria; phylum Spirochaetota; class Spirochaetia; order Treponematales; family Treponemataceae; genus Treponema_D. Next base: position 8 of record JAZUEV010000542.1, on the reverse strand, counting down.
ACTAGTTC
>JAZUEV010000541.1:0-7328 GCA_045640345.1 Treponema sp. | reverse complement strand
TTAAGTAATTTCGAATTTTCAAAATTGAATCGTGCTTTCGATGGACAAAGACCTGTGTAGAAAAACTTTTTTCGTTTATTGCTGTCCTTCGTGTTTGAAATCTCTCCACTTCACTTCGTTCCGGTCGAGATGACTAGATTCCCAATGTGCATCGTTAAATTCTTAATTGTTTTTTTTCTAAAAATAACAGTACCAAAATTAAGTGCCTGAAAATTTTTAATCGGTCTTTCTAAATTTAACAGTCCAAATTAAGTGTCTGAAAATTTTTAATCGAAAAAAATTAATTTTCCACTACTATCAGAGACTTTTGATATTTGGGTAAAAATTTTTTTATGCCACCACTTTCAAAGCTAACGGAAATTACATATTCTCCATCGGCATTGGTGTTTCCTGCAACAATTATTCCATCACCATAATCATCGTGATAGACCTGCGCTCCAGTACACCATTTTTTTGCAATAGGGTCTTCACCTGCAGCAAGACCAGGTTCATAAGTGGAAGGAGTCTGTCCAAGAACTCTCACCAAATCCTCCTGCATTTCATTCAAAAAAGGAGATGGATACATGAATTTGGTTTGTCCGTACATTCGTCTTTGTTTGCAGCTTGTAAAATATAATTGATTTTGCGCACGGGTTATGCCTACATAAAAAAGTCGTCGCTCCTCTTCCAATTCATCACCAGCTTTATCTTCACGAGGAAAAACTCCAAACTCCATGCCAGTGATTATGACCCTTGGAAATTCGAGACCCTTTGTATTGTGGAGGGTAATCATTGTCACCCTGTCGGAAGATTTTTCATTTTCACTTTCGTTTTCAAGAGTCCTATCAAGCTCGATGTGATCCAAAAAATCCATAAGTCCATATCGAGTACAGGGATAAAGGGACGCTGAATTTGCAAGCTCCTGTAGATTAAAAATCTTTTGAGTTCCAGCCACATCGTCCTGGGTTTTGTGATAATCTTCCAGACCTGATTTTTCACAGACCATCTTCACAAGGTCGGATAATTTTTTTTCTTTATCTTTTGACTTTTCAAAATCCTCCGGAGAAATATCTGGAATCATCTTTTCAAAATCACTATACAATTGCGTAAAAAAACTGATTCCTTCTTGAGCTTTTTTTGTAAGCTTAACAGACTGGCAACCAGAAATCATTGAAATTCCACGACCCGCTTCAACAATCTTATCCTGAGTTGTGGCACCAATCCCCCTTGCAGGTTTATTGATAATTCGTCTAAAAGAAATTTCATTTTTTGGATTTGCAATAAAAGTCAGCCACGCAATAATATCCTTGACTTCTTCACGCTCGTAAAATTTAAGGGTCCCCACAATTTGATAAGGGATTTTTTTTCTAAGAAAAGTAGACTCAAATCCCATGGACTGCGCATTTGTTCTATAAAGGATTGCCCATTCTGAATAAGGCACACCTTTTGAATGAGCGTCCTCTATGAGCATGGAACAAAAATCGCACTCGTCATCCTGATTTTCCAAAAACGCAAGAACCGGTTTTTTTCCGTCACCTCGATGGGCAACTAAAGTTTTTCCCAATCGCTGAAAATTATTTTTAACAACAGAATCCGCACAAGCCAAAATCTGATTTGTGGAACGATAGTTTGTTTCCAGCCTGACCATTTTTGTTTCAGGAAACTGCTTTTGAAAATTCAAAATATTTTTTACTTCCGCCCCACGAAATTTATAGATACTCTGGTCGTCATCACCAACAACGCAGACATAAATTCCAGTCTTTTCATCAACACCGGCCAACTGCTGAAGCAACATAAACTGTGCCACATTGGAGTCCTGATACTCATCAACCATTATGACCTGATAGCGACTGTGGATTTCATTTCTGACATAACTTGAATTTTTCAAAACCAGATATGGCAAAAGAATCAAATCTCCAAAATCCACATTTCCAGTTTCCCTCAACCGATTTTCGTAAGCTTCATATTGAAGAGCAAATTCCTCTGTGCATCCAATCTGAGAAAAATCTTTGCTTGTTGGAGTAAGACAATAATCCTTTGCCAAAGATATTTTATGAGCAATATATGTGCAATCTTTTTTTGTAAGCGAAGGAAGAGCTTTTGAAACCAAAGTCACCATGTCATCATCATCATAGACAGTGAAATTTTTATCCACACCAGCTTCCGACCAATATTTTCTTAAAAAATATGCTCCAAAAGAATGGAATGTGCGAATCTGGGCATAAACCGATTTTGGCTCCATGTTGATAGCACGGTCCTTCATTTCCTGTGCGGCTTTTTTTGTAAAAGTCACAGCCAAGATGGCATACGGGTCAATATGTTTTTCCGAAATAAGATAGGCGATTTTTGTTGTAATAACCCTTGTCTTTCCAGAACCAGCGCCTGCTAAAATCAAAAGAGATCCACCGTCATGGACAACAGCTTCTTTTTGTTGAGGATTCAAAACTTCCAGCTTATCATCCAGACTCACAAAAGTACTCCATCCACATCAACTTGAGAAGAAGCCAAAGCCCTTGCCTTGACCATTTGTCCAGGAACGATTTTTTTAACCGCCTTAGAATCGTCCAAGTCATAGCGAACCACAAAGGATCCGTCCACATCGGGAGCTTCAAACCATGCTCGACCGATTGCAAATCCTTCGTCGCTGCCCTCTTTGTTTTCAACAATTTCTTCTATTAATACATCGTATGTTTTGCCCACACGATTTTTAAGTCTTTCTTGGGTGATAGAACTCTGCAACTTTTCCAAAGCCCTTGCTCTTTTGCCTGCCGTTTTTTCGTCAACCTGATTTTCCATTACACCGGCAACAGTGTCTTCTTCTTGGGAATATTCAAAACAACCGCTCCAGTCGCTCTGGATTGTCAAAAGAAAATCCTTAGTAATTTTTGCAGACTTGTCGGACTCGCCTGGAAATCCAGTAAGGAAAGTTGTTCTTATGCAGGATTCAGGAAAATACGAGCGAATTGTGTCAACAATTTTTTTGTAGGATGAAAAACTTCCTTTCCTGTTCATGGACTTGATTATCTCATCTTCGCCAGACTGAAATGGAATATCAAAATATGGAAGAAAACGATTGTCTTTTTTCATTACATCCAAAACATCCTTGTTGAAGTGGTCCGGATGGATATACAAAAGTCGAACCCAAAAGTCTCCCTGAATTTTTGAGATTTCTTCCATAAGGCGGGACAGATATGATTTTCCATTTACGGAATCAAAATCTTCCATCTCAATGACTGGGGATTTTAAAGTCTTGAACATGGCCTCATATCCATTTTTTCCGTCGCCACAAACATCGTCCTCGGAACCACAACCAAAGGCAGCCAAATCTTGACCAATCAAATTAATTTCCTTGACTCCTTTGTCCTTGATTAGAATCTGGATTTCTTCAACAATTTCTGAGATTTTTCTTGAACGAAGTTTTCCACGGATAATCGGAATGGCGCAAAAAGAACAACAGTTGTCGCATCCCTCGGTGATTTTTACATAAGCACTGCCAGGGAAATTCAAGAGTTCTCCCCTTTCACCACAGCACACACCTTTTTGAGGGGCTATTGTAACAGGTCGTTTTCCATCTAAAAGAGACTGGACAGTTCCATCAATCAAAGACAAATCTCCGTTGCCAAAAAATCCATCAGCTTCCGTAAGTTCATCTTTCAAATCTTTTGCATATCTTTCGGCAAGACAACCAGCCAACAAGATTTTTGCATTCGGATAAGCAGTCTTTGCATCGATCACAGCATTCAAGCTTTCCTCTTTCGCAGAAGAAATAAATCCACAACTGTTTATGATAATAAAATCCGCTTGGGAAGCATCATCAGTTTTGGCATATCCTTTTTTTTCCAACAAAGTGACTAGGATTTCACCATCCACCTGATTTTTTGCACAACCATGCTGATCCAGAAAAAACTTTTTCGTAACAAACTCCATAAGATGCTTAAAAAAGATTTAGAGGCCAACCTTGAATTTCAATGAATAATACCCGTCGGCACGAATCAAAACAAGGAGCCTCTAAAATTAAAAACCTAAAAATGGAAATCCATCTTATTCCACAGACTCAACAACAAGTCTATATTTTCCATCGCTTCCGTGAACCCACTTAATGTCTTCAACACCAACATGTCCATCAGGTCCAATATCCAAATCGAATGTCCTTGTTCCAGCCGTCACCTGAATTCTCAGAGCATTCATATTGCTGGTCCATATTCGAACTCCATTTTGAGCAGATAAAGGAATGGATGGACTTGATGAAGAATAATGGTTTTCAATCTTATTGCCATTATCAACCTTGTATCGGAAAAGACAATTGTTTCTGAAAGTCACTGTCAAAGTAAATGGATAGACCCTTGTGTCTTCATGAACCACAGTCTGATTTGCATTTGATGATGTGACAGGAATATAAGTTTCTTCAACAGGTTCAGAAGCCACTTGATTATCACCTACACTTGGTTCATCTGCAACAACATTATCGTCCAGCAAAAGTCTAACCTGAGCGCCACGGGTTTCGTCTCTCATGTCCACATCACTCAGATAGACGATCATGTCAGAAACATTGTCTCCATCCACATCCAAAACTCTTTCTTCACCCAAAGTCACAATCTGGCTACCGGCAGGAGTTTCCAAAGTAAGATTTCCCAAAGTCCCCTTGACTGTCAAAACAATTTCATTACCAGAGTTTTCGTCCTCGCCTTCTTCAGATTCAATCTTTGAAGGAATAATAATCTGGTCTCCCTTGTACATTCGGATAGTCTCGGTCTTTCCATTGAACTCATACTTGTGAATCTTTTTCGTTTCGGCCAAAAGTCTTTCCTGTTCAGCCTTTTCCTGATTCATCTTGCTGATAAAAATGTACAAATAGATACCAACTCCAGTCAAGATCAAAGCGACAATGGCTATGATAATCGGAATAACAAATTTTGGTTTTTTCTTCTGCAAAAGTTCAACAGGAACAGGAGACTCCTGGATTTTTTTTGCCTGATAGAGTTTCAAAACATCGTTAGGATTCAGGCCCAAAAATTCTGCATAATTTTTTAGAAAACCAATCATATATGGTTCGCCTGGAAATACATCATCCTTTTCATTTTCCAGACCTTCAATATATTGATGAGTTATGGAAGTTTTTGCCTCCACATCTTCTATGGTCAAATCCTGTTCTTCTCGACTGTTCTTAAGCAGTTCTCCGTAGCTTTCCATCTACTACTCCTGGAACATAAAATTATTAAATGCTGTAATATGGGACGGTGCCTCAAAATAGAAGGACTTTGAAGACACATTTGCATTCAAATTATAGTTGGACAAGTCAAATCTATATGTCTTTCCCCTTGCAGTTGTGGCTATGACCCTCAAAATCAACTTAGATTCTGCGTCGATAGACATTCTAATAGTCTCAAAAGATTCCGTGGTAGCACGTCGATGGAGCATAAGGTTCACAACTTTTTTGTCGCTATCAGAATCAAGAGGCACCGGTGTGGCATCCTTTTCAAATGCAATAGAATAGTATCGCTTGAAAAGTGTTAATCCCCTTGCAGAAATCTCATTGTCATCAACATCTTTCTCAGTCAGATTCTGCTGCAAAATGATTTCCTGTCTCGGCAAATAAATCTGAACCATTGATCCATCAAACAAAAACATTTGTCCAGATGGAGAAGTAAAATCAACACGAACCAACTGAGGACGACTGTAGGCGACTTTACCCTTCATGGATGTACCGTCCGAATCAACGGCAATATCACAACGATATGAATACAAACCAGCATACAAATCACTTACTTCGTTAAAATAAGAACTGGCCGTAACAATCTGAGAAAAAGCTAGGGTAGAAGCAAACAACAAACCCGCCAAACATACAAAAATCTTTTTCATGACACACTCCAGAAAAAAAGTGACTTCTATATAATATAGTAAATAAAAGAAATTATGTCAATTTGTTCTTGATTTCTTCAATTACAGAAAGATCGTCGATTCCTGTTTGAAGATTGGATTTCAAGACAGATTTTCCATCCAAAAAATCAACAGCACTCTGCACCATGTTTGAAAAATATCCAGTTTTTTTGGGCATATCGATTTTTTCAGGTGTGAGGCTATAAAATCCAGAATAAATTTGAGATTCCTTGCGTCTGTAGAACTCAAAAAAACCATTGCCTATTAAAAGTCGTCCCTCAGTTCCTCGTATATCGATTTCAAAACCAAAGTATCTTGACCGACCACTAAAAGTCAATGTCACATCCGGACAACTGTCAACCGAATAATGAGCAGACACTTGCCTGACACATTTTTTTTCATCAAAATAAAGTCCACTTATGGTTGGATTTTTTAGAATTGGATTTGGTAGATTTTTCCGTCCTGAACATTTCAGAGCCTTGTTCATAAGTCCCAAATTTTTTTGTCGTACAGTAATAAAGTCCTCCAGAAAGAATCGGACAGCATCAACCAAATGAGTTCCATCGTGAATTAAACTATAGGCCCCAGTATCCTCTTCATTTTTATTATAGACTGCCATTCCAGAAGATAAACTCCCGTGGATACTCTGCAACGAACCTATAGTTTTTATAAGCTGCTTAGCAATCTGATAGTCTGCTGAAAATCTTCTTTCGTGATTTATCATAACAGGCACACCATTTCTTAGGGCCATATCCTGAATTCTTAACGCTTGTTTTACATTAAGGGCAACAGGTTTTTCCAATATCACCAAAGATGGTCTGGAAACTATAGCATCGATTGCCTCTTTTTCGTGGCTCGATTCATTAACCGCAACCACAACAATATCGCTTTTTAAATTTGAATACATCTGAAGGGAGTCCCTATAGATTGCCGCACCTGGATTTGCTTCATGCCAATCGCATAAAACTTTAGCATCCACATCACATCCAGCAACCAATCTAATACGAGGATTTTCATTTAAAGCCATCGTGTGACTAGCAGGTTGTTCTCTTTTAGAATCCAGTCCCAAACGATAACCGATTCTTCCACAACCAACCAGTGCAGCAGTATACAAGGATTTTCCCATCTAGTGCCTATGAAATATATTTCGACAAACCTTCAAACGCTGAAGCTTCCAACAAAAAATATCTGTAATCAATACAAGATATGTTTTCATAAATGTTTCCTGTTTCCATAATTATAGTATGACACAAAAACGATAAACTTTCAATGATAAAATGGGAAAAACAAATACACAAAAAGATTTCATAATCAATAGCAGGTTATTGACTTGATACGGAGAAAAAAAAAGCCGGCGGCCACCTGCTTTCCCGGGACGGACCCAGTATCATCGGCGCTGGGGAGCTTGACTTCCGTGTTCGGAATGGGAACGGGTATTGCCTCCCCGCCATGGCCACCGGCATATTTCGACA
>JAZUEV010000540.1:0-2797 GCA_045640345.1 Treponema sp. | reverse complement strand
CACCTCTTCTATTTTAGTATTTTCTTCAACAGGTTCACCTGGATTATCAAAATCAAAAGATATGGTATCATTTTCAAATTTCAAACAAGAATCAAATACATTACCAGCCTTTGATGTGAAGCCAATAATCTTATGTTTGGTTTTACCTGTTTCAAACAACTCCCTCATAATTTCCTCTGACAATTCGATTTTTGCAACCGTATGCCAAATTTTAAAACCACACTCACATTCATATTGCCATTGTCCTTTTTGCATCATTTTTTGACACTTAGGGCAAGCAAGTGTTGAATCAATCGGTTTTGGTTTCTCTGGAAAATCAAAAGCCACCTTAAAGTCCTCAGTAAGTTTAAGTGGGGCATCAAATTTCATTCCAGTCTTTGCGACAAAACCACTGATTACATCAGTTTTACCTTTTGTGAGCAGATCTTTTACATGTGTCTCTTTTAATTTCACACTTGCAATTGTGCCAATATTAAATCGACAACTATTCTCGTCGTCCTTCTTATAATTAGAACAACCATAACCAAATGGGGTTATTACAATATCGCCCTTACAAACTGGACAGACAACATCCTTAACCTTCAAAGGCTCTAAATCATTAAAGTCAAACTTCAGTCCTGTAATTTTACCATTTTCATCTTTGCTAAGCGCAACCCTGGCATCAAACTTTTTACCGTTTTTAGATTTGAAGCCTCTAATTGTTCCTGTTATTCCATTTTGCAAGAGTTCTTTAACATTTGCTTCCGTCAAATTTTTCTCAGCAAGCTTTCCAATTGAGAAACGGCAGCTTTCAGGATTATCTGCCTTATAATTAGAACATCCAAATCCAAAAGGTGTTGCAACCATATCACCTCCACAAAGAGGACAAGTTACATCTTTAATCTTCTTTTGTGTTACGTTTTCAAAATCAAAAACAATAGAAACCTTTTTCTCTTCATTGATTTCAAGTTTTAAGCAAGCATCAAATTTCTTATTTGCTTTCGATTTGAATCCTCGAATTGTATCTGTATGTCCTTCCGACAGCAATTGTTTTAATTGTTCAACCGACAAAGTCTTACCCGCGATTTCTCCTACATTAAAATTGCAACCAGACTTATCCTGTTTATAATTCTCACATCCATATCCAAAAGAAGTCTTAACCATTCTTCCCTGACAAGATGGACATGATACTCCTTCAATATAGGTTGGACCAATATCTTCAAAATCAAAAGAAATAATAGGTTTTCCTGAATCATCCTTTGTAAGCTTTAATTTCGCATCAAATTTCTTATTAGTTTTAGACTTAAAGCCACTAATCACATCCGAAGAACCATTTTCAAGTAGTAACTTAACCTGTTCTTCTGGAATTACTTTTCCCGCTATTTCTCCAATATTAAAGTTGCATCCGCTTTTATCTTGTTTATAATTAGCGCATCCATATCCAAAAGGAGTAGTTACTATTTCTCCCTGACAAACAGGGCATTTTGCTCCGATTTTTCTTCTAGCGCCAGCTCCACGCGCATCTTTACCAGCGAAATCACTGATGTGGTCTGCAATCTCACTACGAAGATTTTGACCAATCATTTTCTCCGTTTCTCTACGAATATAATCTTCTAATTTTTGTCTATATTCTTTAAAGTCAACGGTTCCTCTTGTAATTCCATCAAGTCCTTTTTCCCAAGATGCTGTCATCTGAGGATTTAATAACTCTGGAACAGTCATAACAACGACTTCATATACCATTTCACCAAGGTTTTCAGGCGTCAATATCTGGGTTTTGGGATTCAAATTCAAATAATGAATACGCACTAACTTTTTAATTATTTCAGCTCTTGTGGCTGAAGTTCCTATACCAGAACCTTTTATCTGTTCACGAAGTTCTTCATCTTCTATGAGCTGACCTGCATTTTCCATAGCAAGAACCATAGAACCTGAAGTATATCTTTTAGGAGGAGATGTCTTTCCATAACGAATTTCAAACCCGTCCACATAGATATCGTCACCTTCTTTAAGCGTATCCGCTAATTGTAACAAAATTTTAGGATCAACTGTTGCGTCCTCGTCATCTTCATTTTCGCTCTTGGCATTTTCTCCAAGAATTCTTGCATTTGATTCCTCGAAAGATTTCTTTTCTAAAGATTTTGCAACCTCTAAATATCCTAAAGACTTCAACACCTTAGCTGATGAGAAAAAGCGTTCGTTTTCGATACCCACCACAAGTTTCACTGTCTGGTATTCGGCAGGTGGATAAAAAATACTTAAAAATCGACGTACAATCAATTCAAATACGCTTTTTTGCAAAGAATTCAATGACGAAAGTTCTGTAAGCTGACCTGTTGGAATAATCGCATAATGGTCTGTCACTTTACTATCGTCGGTATATTGCGTATTAGCAATATTTGAATATAATTTTTTCTCCATTATCTGACTTACAAACTTCTCGGTTGGTTCATACCCCTTTAATCTACTTACATTTTTGTAGATTTCCTTTGCAACAGCAGAAGAAAGTACTCTTGCATCTGTTCGGGGATAGGTTGTAAGTTTCTTTTCATACAGATCCTGTGCAACCTGAAGTGTCTCGTCAGGACTAATTTTAAAACGTTTAGAACATTCCGCTTGTAACTCTGCAAGATTAAAAAGTAAAGGTGCTCTCTTTTTAGAAATTGCTTTTTCAATTGATAAAATCTTGGCTGTCTTATCCTTCAATCCATCAATAAGTGTCTTTGCATCTTTTTCCTCTTTAAAGCCATTTTCCTTATACAAAAGAGGAGACTCAAAATATTTTGAGCCTTCAACTGCTTTCCATTCTCCTGGAATT
>JAZUEV010000539.1:0-3126 GCA_045640345.1 Treponema sp. | reverse complement strand
CAATTCATTTCTACAAAAAAAATCTATGTTTTCTATATTAAAAAATACTCCACATTTTATTTTCATATTTTATCACCCTATGGCAGAATATTTAATTCAATGATTGCGTTCGGATCATTTGCTCTTATAGTCTTTCCATGTTTTATGGAATTAGAAACACTTCTATCCGTCTCATAACAATGGTGATTTCCATTTGTATCATTCCATTGTACATCGGGTCTATTATTTCCAACTTTATTGTTTTTGGCATCTACCTGCTGTTGATTTTTTCTAATGTCTTGTCCATTTTCCTCTTTTATTTCTTTTATCTTTTTATTAATATTGGCATCATGGTCATCATTGCCATGTTTTTTTCCATCACCATTATTTGGTGCTGGGGCTCCAACTGAAGATGCCCCCCGAGAAATTACAGGTAATGAAGATGATGGGGCTGGCATTGATTTTGCGTCAGCAATTGTATCTACCGCTATTATAGCAGTCCCAAGACTGGAAAACATTTTTGCTGTGGTAACAGCTCCCGCCGTTACATAGACCTGCCCAGTAGCAGCCACTACAACACCAGCGATAAGAGAAAGCCCAGCCAACGCAAAGCAACAAAAACCAACAATCTTGCCGCTTACGCTTCTTCCATTCGGGTCCACATACCTAATGGGATTGTTCCCCATGGCACTGAACAAATTGGCGTTTGTCTTAACAAAAATGTCAAATAACGTCTGTTTGTCTATACTTTTACCAAATTTTTATGGTTTGGTCTAGAGTTTTGTCCAAATTTTTGACAAATGTTGTGGAATTTGGACCGAAAACGGTGGATTTTGGCCTAAAAACGACGGAAATTTGCTGTTTTCTTCCATTGTATAGGCCAAAATCTATCTAGTCCGACAAACACGCCATTGATGTGGTGTGTGGGGAGAATTTCATTTCAATACATAATCCTCGGCATCTTCTATTTTCTTGATAATTTGAATGTCCAATTTTGACAGACGCTCCTGCAATCTTCTTTTATCAACTACAATAATCTGGTGCACCAACGCCACTGAATCTTTTTGAAGTTTTGAATCCTTCTTCGCGATAAAAACATTTCCATCATATTCAGAGTATGTCAGGTTTGTTGTCAACGGGACAACAATTGTTGTGTTTAAATTTTCAAGATTTTGTTTGTTGGATTGGACTATGACGACCGGTCTCCTGTATCCAGGTTCGCTTCCAACTGGGATGCCAAAATCCATCATATAAATTTCACCACGTGTCATCTTTTAGATACTCCCATACATCAGCGACTCCGCAATCCCTGATTTTCTCCATGGATTTTTCCTCATCGACGGTCTGTTTTTCTTCCGATTTTTTTAAAAGAAATTCCACATAATGCACAAGCTCGTTGTAATAAACTTCGGGAAGCATTTTTATCTGTTTTTCCAATAAATCGTATGGCATACTCTTCCTCCTGAAAACTCTATTATAATATATCACAATATCTTGTATTATGGAAAAAAAATTTTATTTTTCCGAGCCAAAATCTATCTAAAACGACAAACACGCCATTGATGTTTTTGGGATAACGGCGATTGTGAAAACCCGTTTTATCTTATTTGAATATTTTTTTTTCGATTTCTTGTTTGGTGATATTGACATAATATTTTCTACATGAATCTTTCTCAAAATCACTAAGTCTTGTGATATCCGATTTTATTTTGTCAATGTTTTCATACATTAAGATATATTCAAATTTGTAATTTTCATACAGTTTGTCTTCATTAATTTTGTATTTTATATTCCAGACTCCACAAACTGTTTGACCTTTTTCTAATTTTATTCCCTTTGGATAATTTGCATTATATCCCCAGGAACCTGACCAACCATCTTTGTTCGGTTTTATTATATAAGTTTTTTGAACCATATTTTCGTCCGTTTCAATATTTTCAGAATATTGAAAATCATTACCAGATTCGGAATCATATAGCCAAACCTCATGACCAGAATTGTTTTTAAACTGGTAGTTGATTACAAGTCTTAAATTGAAATCTTCGTCCATCATGGCACCTGACAGATTGTATTTAAAATCCACGTCTCCATTAAATTTGCAAGAAAGCATGGTAATTGATAGAAAAAAAATAAATATCGCTCGCTTCATAACGACTCCCCTTATGGTATTGACGGATGATACGATGGCATTCTTAGCAAGAATTGAAAATTTACAATCTGGCCACTTACCTTACCCTGTATTTCTTTTCTTATGTTGTTTTCAATTTCAATAGCGTTACCCTGTTTCCCCACCATCCTTGGCGCTGCATGTCCCGCAATTTCATGCATCAATATTTCCGATGGCATTGCTGTTGAAGCAAATCCTTTTCCAGTTGGATAAACATTTCCTGTCTTGTTGGTTATTGTTATGTGCATAACCTGAGCTGCAGTACTGCCGTATGTATATCCTGGTTGGATATGTCCTAAGTAATCTTTGGTAAAGGAACATCGTGTCCATTTTCGTCTTCGTAATATTCTCCAATCCTTATTTTTGTGTGGCCCGTTTGTATTAAAACATTTATCGCGCTAGAATATTCCGATGAACCAAACAGGTTTTTGTTATCATCATCCAGAACTAAAAAAGAATCCTGAATCTTATATTGTTGTTCGGATAGTGAATTTATTAAGTCCAAAATAATATATTGTTCACTCTCCGTGCCATCCAATTCAATGTCTCTCCCATCCGGATCCACATACCTGATCGGATTATTCCCGAAGGCATGGAACAAATTGGCGTTTGGTGGAACAAAAATGTCAAATATCGGTTGTTTGTCTATACTTTTATCAAATTTTTAGGGTTTGGTCTAGAGGCTGGGTCAAAATTTTTGTGATTGTTGTGGAATTTGTCACCGAATTTGGTGGATTTTGGCCTATTATATGGAAGAAAACTGCAAATTTTCAACTGTTTTAGGCCAAAATCGGGGTAGTACGACAAACACGCCATTGATGTGGTGTTGGGATAACAATTAAAACTTGTGGATAAAAAATTGAAATCAACTGAATATCAAAAAATAATATAATGATAAATAATCAACTTATTTATAAAATGGTAAATCATTTTTTACATGTTCTGTTAGTTCCTTATTGAAAAAGGAAAAGTTCAATCGT
>JAZUEV010000538.1:0-3601 GCA_045640345.1 Treponema sp. | reverse complement strand
GGTAGAGTGAAATCCAGATGACCATAGGACGGTGAATATACCAGACCCTTTTTTAAAAGACGATTTCTGTATACCGAGAAAGCAGGGGAGTCCATTTGTTTTAACATGTCGCATTCGGAATTCAAGTCAAGCACAATCCAGTCTTTTAAAATTTCCAATTTGTTTTGCTATAGATGTTAAAACCACTGTTTTTCCACCGCCACGGATTCCTGTTATCATAAAAACTCGGGAACTTGGATTTTCTGATGTGAAGTCCGTTATGATTTCATTTTCGACCTATGTTCTGTTTATCGAATTAAATGGAATTTTTTCCAAAATTTAATGTGAATGGATTAGTCATCGTGTCCCCCATAAAACAAACTTAATAAATCTGGGCATCTGTAAAAATACTTTTCATAGATGTATGAAATATTTCATGCTCCTAACTGAGTTTAAAGTCTTGAAATTGTAAGGCTTTAAACATCGCATTTTCAAAGACTCCCATCTTGTACCGTTTAAATTTTACAACCTTTTATAACTTTTGTTGCGCAACGATTTTTAACTTTGACATAATTTAGCATGTCGTCCAATAATAATGCATAATGTCATTCCAAAATAATGCAGCGTGACGAAACTTTTTAGCAAACACTTAATTGAAATCTTAAAAAATTGTAATCTTTAGAGATGCGTTTTATGGTATAAACTGTTCTTGAAATTTAAACACGACATTCTCCATATTACTCTCTTTCATTAAACCTGCTTCAAGGGTCTTGAAAAATTCAATTTTATGTTCTATTATATAGTATTATGACCGTTAACGAGTTGCGCTCTAAGTATATTGAGTTTTTTAAGTCCAAGGGACACGTTGAAATCAGCGGAAAATCCCTTATTCCGAACAATGATCCTACAGTTCTTTTTACAACTGCGGGAATGCAGCCTCTTGTCCCTTATCTTTTGGGGGAGACACATCCGTCTGGAGATAAATTGACAGATGTCCAGAAATGTGTCCGCACAGGGGATATTGATTCAGTTGGAGACCCAAGTCACCTTACTTTCTTTGAGATGTTGGGAAACTGGTCTTTGGGTGCATATTTTAAGCATGATTCAATCGCCTACAGTTTTGAATTTTTGACCGACCCTAAATATCTGGGCATTCCAAAAGAAAAACTGAATGTGACTGTTTTTGAAGGCGAAAATGCTGATGGAACTGTTATTCCTCGTGATGAAGAATCAGCAAAAAGATGGCAGGAAATGGGTATTCCGTCCGAAAGAATTTTCTTCTTGCCTCGTGAGGATAACTGGTGGGGACCTGCCGGTCAGACTGGACCTTGTGGACCTGATACAGAAATCTTCTATGACAACGGTCAGCCAAAGTGTGGTCCTGATTGTCGCCCTGGTTGTCATTGTGGAAAGTACCTTGAAATCTGGAACAACGTTTTCATGGGATACAACAAGGATGCCAACGGCAAATACAATGAAATGGAACGCAAGTGTGTTGATACTGGAATGGGTGTTGAGCGTACTGTTTCCGTTTTGAATGGACTTAAGTCTGTTTACGAAATCGATGTTTTCCAGCCAATCATCCATAATATAGAAGAACTTTCCTGCAAGAAGTATGGTGAAGACAAAAAGATTGACACATCAATCAGAATTATCGCCGACCATTCCCGCACAGCCACATTTATTTTGGGAGATCCTCAAGGTGTGACCCCTGCTAGAACAGGTGCAGGATATATCCTCCGTAGAATCATCCGTCGTGCAGTTCGTGAAGGACTGAAGCTTGGAATCGAGGGAGTCTTCCTTGCAAAGACTGCTGAAATCATTGTGGGACTTTACAAGGATGCCTATCCAGAACTTGCAGAGCATATTGATTTTATCAAGGAACAGTTGACCCAGGAAGAAAACAAGTTCCTTAAGACCCTTAAATCAGGTGAAGCTGAATTTGCAAAGCTTTTGCCAAATCTCCAGAAGAATCCAAAAAAGGTTATCCCTGGACGTGTGGCTTTCAGACTTTACGATACATTTGGTTTCCCAATCGAACTTACCCAGGACCTTGCTTCAGAAAATGGCATGACCGTTGATGTGGAAGGATTCAAGGAAGAAGAAAAGAAGCACCAGGAAGAAAGTAGAAATCTTTCCGCCGGTACATTCAAGGGTGGATTGGTTGACCACAGTGAAGTGACCACAAAGTATCACACAGCGACTCACCTTCTTCAGCAGGCTTTGGTTCAGATTCTTGGACCAGAAGTTGCACAGAAAGGTTCAAACATCACAGCCGAGCGTATGAGATTTGACTTTAGTTTTGGTCGTGCCATGACAAAGGAAGAAATCAAGCAGGCAGAGGATATTGTTAACCAGAAAATCAAGGAAGATTTGCCAGTTTCCATGGAGATTATGGATCTGGAAGAAGCTAGAAAGTCCGGAGCAAGAGCTTTGTTCGGTGAAAAATACGAGCAGCAGGTAAAAGTCTATACCATTGGCGAAAAGGACAAGTGGTTCAGCAAGGAAGTTTGTGGTGGTCCTCATGTTCAGCATACAGCCCAGATTGGTGAGTTCAAGATTGTAAAAGAACAGTCTTCTTCTGCTGGAGTCCGTCGTATTAGGGCAACAATTTCTGGTGGACTTCCATTGGAAAATCAATAATAAAAATAAAATCCCGTGTAACAAAAATTATACGGATTTGTTATTATTTTTAGAGTGGGACGCAAGAAATGCAACCCGTGGAAATTAGTTAAGGTTCATCTTGTATGGCCTTTGTTGATTTCGCTAATAATTTAGTGACAAGAGGAATTGATATGAAACGCTTTGCTATTGGAATTGCACTTTCGCTGGCTTTGGTAACATCTGTCTTTGCACAGAGCGGGGACATGACACCTTTGGCAGTGGTAAAACTTAACAAGACAGAAACAATCACCATGAAGCAGCTTAAGACAAGAGCTACTTTTATGGAAAAGCAGTTTGAATCATACGGGGCCAAGCAGACTTTGACAGTTGAACAGCGCCGTCAGCTTTTGGACAGCATTATTCAAGAAAAATTGGTTGTTCAGGCAGCCGCCAAGACTGGTAAGATTTCAATTACAGACAGTCAGGTGGATCAGGCTTTCTTGAATACTTTCGCTCAGCAGATTGGTCAGCAGTTGACAGAAGCTCAGCTTTCAGACATGATCAAGCAGCAGACGGGAATGTCCTTGAACGACTACATGCTTGCATCGACAGGATTGGGTTTGAAGGAGTACAAGGAATATCTTAAGAACCAGTTGATTGCCCAGCAGTATGTTTTCTTGATGAAGCAGGACGAATTTTCAAAGATTTCCGCCACTGATGCAGAAATTCGCAGCCAGTTTGATATGAGCCGCAGCCAGTTTGTATGGAACGATATGGTAAAGCTTTTCTTGGTTGTTGTTCCAAAGGGAAATGACGCAAGCACAGCCCAGGCAACTGCAAAGGATATGCGTAACCAGTTTGTAAAGGACAAGTCAAAGGAAAATACTTTCAAGAACTCTGCTGACAACGGAAAGAAGTATCAGGCTGGAAATATGTTGGTTCAGAAGACAGCTCAGCAGGCTCAGATCATGGGTTGGTCTTACGCAAACTTGGAAGAACTTTTCGGCAAGACCAAGGG
>JAZUEV010000537.1:0-9975 GCA_045640345.1 Treponema sp. | reverse complement strand
AAGGTACATCTTCTATTGACAAATTTTTTATCATCCAGAAGGGACAGGTTACTTCCCAGCACACAACACCCATTCCAGGTAGCGTGCCGACAACTTTGGGACCTGGTGATTTTGTTGGTGTTATCCCATGTATGTCTGGACAGGCTCAGACGGAAAATGTTATTTGTCTCACAGAAGTTACTGCAATCATGGTCAAGAAGGAGCAGTATCCTGAATTGATTATGCGTAACACACCGGTTGCCTTGAAGATTGTTCGTGCCTTTACAAAAGAGATGCGAACCTTGAATGCCAGCCTTACAAAATTGACCATCAACAAGAACGAAGTGGCTGAAACTCCGGAAGAACTTTTCAATGTGGGTATCTGTTATGAAAAAGACGGAAAATTTGATATTGCCTGTTATGCTTTCTATCAATATCTAAAAGCCTGCAAAGGTGGAGCAAAGGAAGAGGAAGCAAAAAAACATTTTGTTGTTCTTAAAAAACATGCGCAAAAGGCAGTCTATTTTGAACCCAACGGTGATTTGGTCCGCTCTTATCCTGCTGATACTATGATTTTCTCGGAACATCAGAAGGGTGGTGATATGTTTATCATCCAGGAAGGTTCCGTTAAGATTTCAAAAGTTGTTGACAAGGAAGAAGTGACCCTTGCTTTGCTGAAAAAAGGTGACATGTTTGGAGAAATGGCTCTGTTGGAAGATAAACCAAGATCTGCTTGTGCCATTGCTCATAGTGATTGTAAATTGATGGTGGTGAACAAGGAAAACTTTGACCAGATGGTTTCTTCTCAACCTCAGATGATTGCTAGATTGACAACCATGTTGGCTGAAAGATTATGGTCCATGTATCGTCAGTTGGCAAACACAGCTCTCCAGTCACCAAAAGAAAAGGTCATCGATATGTTGGCTTTGCAGATGGAAAAACAGAAGATAAACGTTGGCAAGGGATTCCCTTATGTCACAGACTTGAAGCCGGATGATTTGGTTCACCTTTGTGGAATTTCTGCTCACGATAAACCAACCGCCGTCAATGCAATCTTCAACGATCCAAACTTGAAAGTGGATATGGGAAAAATTATTATCAAGGATGTGCCAGAACTGATTAAGGCTGCTGCTTTCTATAGAAAACAAAATAGCAAGAACGCAAGTCGATAGGTTCGGGACTTTAGTGGGAGGTCTCTGATGTGTAAAAAACTGTTGATTCTGTTGGTCTGTTTTTTTGCGGCCACAACCTTTGTGTTTGCTCAGGATAATTCCAAAAAATCTGCCCTGCCTGGTGGATACGGAAAAATCACTTTGGGCATGTCTGTTGATGCAGTGAAAGAGGCTCTCAAAAAGGACGGACAATTTGGCTACCGTGGTGACAGGGATGTGTCTTTGTTGCCAGGAGAAAATCGTACTCTTATTGAAACAGACACAAGCCGAACTGCTCCATATTCTTACTTGGACAAATGTTGGTTCCAGTTCAACGACGACAAGCTTTACATCATCACCATCAACATGAAAAGCGAAAGGATGGACCATTATTCTTTGTTCAAAACCCTTTGCGATAAATATGGTCTGCCTCAAACCTTGAGCCCATCAAAATCGACTTGGAGCAACGATTCTGTTATTATGACATTGGAACGACCTTTGACCATCAAATACACAGACAAACAAGTGTTCGATTCATTGCGGGAGCAGTCCAATGTTAACAAGGCAGTTTCCGAACAGACAAAAGAATCGTTCCTGGAAGGACTTTAAATATTGGAAGATTTATGCCAAAGGAAATTGATTATTCAAGATGGCGAAAAATAATTTCAAGAATCCAGATTGGAATTGTTGTCGCCATTTTTTTTGTTGAACTTATTAATAATTTGTGGCTGACTTTTTCAAAAGCATCAGGATATGTTGGCAATGAACTTTTAGGAAGTCTCCTTAAATTTTTTGTCATCCCTTCGTCCATAAATTTTTTGATTCTGGCACTGTCGCAGATAATCGTCAAAAAAAATCTGGAAAGTTTTAAAATCCAAAAATATATGCTGATTTTATCTACGACTCTGATTGTGGGAAATGTCAGTATTGCCCATTACCATTATGCTGATGTTTTTATGACTTTTGCCATGGCCATTGTTCTGTCGGTTTTTTATGAGGACAAACGGTTGTGCAAGGTGACTTTTTCTTTGAGTTGCATCCTTTTAGCTGTGGCTTGTATTTTTCGGGGCATGGATCCTGAACGAAATGTTGATATAGTCCCAGAATCTGCCGTTGCTTTTTCCGCTTTGACAACTTTTTTTGTAATCATCTTGACCGCCATTGACCATCTTCAGGAAAGCCGACGGTTGATGAACGAGTATATGCTGTATGAAGAAAAGGCAAAACATGCAAAGGAACTTGAGATAAAAAATCATGAACTCAAGCTTCTGTCTGAAGAAATTGTGGAAGCTTTTTCAAAGACATTGGACTACAACGATCCATACACTGCTGGACATTCTAGGCGCGTGGGTGAGTATTCAAAGATGATTGCCCAACGGATGAATCTTCCAAAAGAGACTTGCGAAAAAATTTATTTTGTTGGTCTTTTGCACGATGTTGGAAAAATTGGAATTGATAATGATATCATAAACAAAAACTCCAGGCTTACTGATGATGAGTTCAATGAAATCAAGAAACATCCTTCCATGGGATACGAAATCCTGAAATGTATTTCCGCCGAACCTGATTATAGGATTGGAGCAAAATTTCACCATGAACGAGTTGACGGCAATGGATATCCTGATGGTTCAAAAGATATTCCATTGATTGGACGAATTATCGCAGTTGCCGATGCCTATGATGCAATGACCAGCAAACGATCTTACCGTGACGGTCTGCCCCAGGATGTGGTAAAAGCTGAACTTATAAAAAACGCCAACACCCAGTTCGACCAATCCGTTGTAGATGTGATGGTCTCCATGATTGATGAGGACAAAGATTTTAACCTGCGACAAAAGTAAAAATCATCAAATCTGCAAGTTGTGGGGTAAAATTTCACTTTTTATCAAAAAATACCCCCATAAATGCTGTTTTACTGAAAAGTATTTTTCAGTGCTTTTTTTCAACTGGTAAAATTTTACGGCTTACAGCCGTGGCGTTTATTGTCTGTAGACAAAGGGACTTTTTGTCAGGGAAAAGAGAAGCCCTACTCGGAAGCGAGCTCCTCTCTTCCCCGACACCCTTTCTCTTCCCGGCACCGTTCAAGGGGTTCGCCCCTTGAAAATCCCCATCATTATTTCTCCCTGTTGGGAGTCATTTGTAAAATAACAAACTTTTTTTATACAATTTTCCATATTTTAAATAAAAAAAACTTTGTTTAATTATGATATTAAAAAAAAATGAGATGATTTTTATTAAGCATAAACCTATGTTTTTATCTCGTGTTGATTTTTCCGTAAAATTTGTTAGAATGGAATTGATGGGGCTGGGTTTGTTTGGCTCCAAAATTTTTAAGGATGCTTTGTTATGAAAAAATCTGTTGTTTTTGCATTTTTGTTTTTGTGTTTGACCCTTTGTTCTTGTGCCGAAAAACGTAAGTTCAATTTGCCTGTCCGTGATTTGGGAATCTTTCGTGATGAGTCAAAAGCTGTTGTGGAAGTATATTCGGAGATTGCTGCAAAGGAAGAAGAACGGAACTATGGTTTTATGAATCGAAAAAATATCCCCGACGGGACTGGAATGCTTTTTGTTTTTGAAAAAGACCAGGTGCTGAATTTCTGGATGAAAAATACTCCCCATCCTTTGTCCATTGCCTACATTGATGCCAGTGGATTTATTGCTGATTTGCTGGATATGACTCCTTTTAGCGAAACAAATATCACCAGTTCACGCTCTGTCCGTTATGCTTTGGAAGTCCCTCAAGGTTGGTTCAAAAAAATGGATGTAAAAGTCGGCGACCAAGTTATGTGGCTGGATGGAAACCAATATAAAGATTTGCGAGTGATAAAATAAAGTCGTCTGTAGTTATCATCCCAAAACAACAGTCCCCAAACAAGTGTCGTGAAAAAATCAATCGGTCCTCCACAAAATCAACAGTCGCCGAAATGTGTATTTGGAATAAACAATCGGATGATAAAAGCTGTTTGATTTCGACAAGTTCAAGTCGCAACCTACGGTTGCTATCAAGTTTTGGTTTTGCTGCCAAAGGGCATCAATTTTTGTTTCACAAAAACCACCAAAACTTGAGGACGGTTATAACAAGAAGTACGCAAAAAAAAAGTCCGTGGTGGTTGAGCCAGTCGAAACTACCACAAAATCAACAGTCGCCGAAGGCTAACAAGTTCTGGATGACGAAAATAAAACTTTGCCGTGGATGTTTGACAAAACCATAGACAATTGTTTGTGTAAATGCCATAATTGAGTGAATAGGTTGGGTATTGTAAAGTATTTTCAAATTGGAGGAATTTTTATGGCGACATCTAGCATCACACATAATTTTATAATAACAAATCCTTTGGCCGGTGAAATGTTTGCAGACGCTGTGGAAAGGGCTTGGAATTTAAAACAGACAGAACCACCCAAAGAAGCCGTTAAATTGCCAAGTGATGAGGAGCAGTTGATTTTTTTTAAAAATTTGATTCGTTCACGGGAGACTGTGGATAGTGAAAAGTGACTATTTTGTTCTGAACCTAAAAAATCTGTTGGAAGAAGAGCGCTTGATTGAAGCTGTACAAAGATATATCGATTCATATTCTTCTCCAAAAAATCCTGAGGTAGAAAATTTCTTAAAGAAAAGTGCAATCAATTTTACTAAACTGAACCAATCTGTGACATATTTGGTTTTTAATAAACAAAATGGTGATTTTGTTGGATATTTTTCTCTTGCATTAAAATCTGTAATTATTTCTGCTGATAAACTTAGCAATACTTCTATTAAGCGCCTAAAACGCATAAGTGTTTTGGAAAGTGCGAGTAATACTTTTACTGTAGCAGCCTATTTGATTGCTCAACTTGGAAAAAACTATTCGATTGGAAAAGATAGTCAAATTAATGGGACTGAACTCTTGAGTATTGCCTACGATCAAATTTATGATGGTCAAAAAAGGTTTGGTGGTGTAATGGCTTTTCTTGAATGTGAAGATAACGATTTTTTGATAGAATTTTATGAAAATAAAAATCATCTTTCGGAATTTGGCGTTAGAGATTCAAAAAACGTTTTTGATAATTCTGATATGAAACTTCACCAGTTCTTAAAATTTCTTTAATTTTTTCCCTCAACAATAAAAATCCCTCCCACCTAACATTTGTTTAAGCGGAAGGGACTTGTTTATGGTTAAAACTGGTTTACCAAATTAGAATGAAAGTGGGAGCTTGTATGTTACGTCAAGCTTCAAAGCACGGCGTGTGAATTTTTCCATGGCATATTCTTTCTTTGTGTCATTTTTGTTGTAGGTAGTGATTGGAATGAAGTCCAACATATAGTTACCACCAATAACAAGGCGGCCCATACCCATGCGCTGTTCATAGCCAACGCCAAGTTCAAGACCAACAGAACCCCATGAATGCAGTAAGTCTATACTACTCTTGTCTGATTTTGCTGTCACTGTTCCAGTAACATTTCCAAGAGGAATAGATACATAAGGTCCTACTGCGAAGTTCCACTTGTTAACCTTTGCTGTGAACAAAAGAGGGATGTCCAATGAAAGATAATTATAAGTTATGTCTGCATCATAAGAACTACCTTTGAGACTGTATCCAACATTGTTTACATAGAAATCAACTCCTGGCTGGAAACCAAAGTATCCACCGAATGGAATGTTGATTCCAATACCTGCACCGAAGTCCAAGTTTGAACCAAAGTTCCAAGAAGTTAAGTTTTTGTCCAATGCTGTTCCGTCAGGTTCTGTTACAGTTGAACCCAAGCCAACACCAAAATATCCGTGTCCAATCAAAAGTGGATCAGCGGAAGCTACAGCAACTGCAGCAATAGCGGCTATAGCCAATGCGATAATCTTCTTCATATATTTCTCCTATCAAAAAAATATGTCATTTAAAATATCCTAAATTATGGGCAAATAGTCAAGGTTTTTTTCTTGAAAATTTGGACTTTTAATGAAAATTTTTGTTTTTTTTACAACTATTTTCTTTGCTTAAGATATTCATTTTCTTTGACGGATAATATAGAAGAAAACAGTCGTTTGCTCAAAAAAAATCGCTATTTTTAGAGATGGCTTTTATAAAGTCTTTACATTTGAAACTTTGTCGTATATAATATATGCTATGGCTATAGTAACCGCTCAGCAACTTACGCACTATTACGATTATTACAGAACCACAGAGGTCAAGTTTACCAAAGATGTTATCAAGACCTTCGGCGTTGATCCAAGACAAATTTATGTCAAATGCGATGGAGCGCAGTGGCCTTGTATTATCAACTCCACATCTTTCCAGCAGGTGAAGATTATTATTGGAACCAAGGGTGGGGCTTTTCAACAGTTGTCTCAGAAGGAGTCTGCCCAAGTAAGTGTTAGGTTTCTTTGTCACAAACCAACTGGCGAACAATTGAGTTTTTTTGTGGCTGGTAAAGTTTGTGGATTGTCAGCCTACGCAGGTAGCACCGATTTGGTTATTGTTAATATACAATTGACACAGCGTCCTCCAGATGATTTTATTGAGATGCTAGGTCATTTGATTGATGCCAACGAAAATGCAGTTCGAAGATGTGATGAACGTATTATTATAAACGCAGACTCATGTAGAAAATTAGGTATTCCTAAGGAAGAAACGGTTATAACTATCCAAGGGGTTCCTCGTCGTTGTATATTGAGGGATTTGTCTTTTGGTGGTGCAAAAGTGATGGTCTTGGGATTGGCGAAATTTTTGGTCAACAAAGAGATTCAGCTTAATCTACAGTTCACCGAGCCTGATGAAGTGATTTCTCTAAAGGGGACAATTCTAAAAGCGGTTCCTATTGAGGGAAGAAATGATATTTTTGCCGCTAGCATCAAGTTCACCGAAGATTCTGTGTCCGTGGCATATAAGTTGCATATCAACAATTATCTTTCGTCCATTCGCAAAAACGAGTTGGAAAATCAGAACAAGCTGGAAGAGATGGAAAAACAGAAGGCTTTGGAAGAACAAAAAATCAGGGAACAGAGAGCCCAGATTATCCAACAAAAGATAGAAATGGAGAAATCCGCAGATTAATTGTGAGTTGCTTCATATTTTCTCGAAAGTCCCCTGTTGACCAAAGTTTCTGATGATTTTGGAGACTTTGTTCTATAAAGGGGTCTTTAAATTTATAAGAGGTGCGTGATGAATTCAACCAATCGCTTGGAATCGATTTTTTATATTAAACTTCCAGAAGGATATAAAACTTTAGATCCAAATTTTAAATTGGACCCAACTATTCCCATTCCTGTGCAAAAAAAAGACGGTGATGATTCAGATTCAATAAATATGTCAGAACTTTCCCAGGAACAGATTTTGGCAGGAATATTGGTTGTTCTTGCGTTCGACAAAAGCAATAAAAATCTTCCATATTATAGACAGTTGATTGAGAGTATCCGTCCAAATATAAAAGTTGAACTTCAGGAAGCCGCGATTCTTAAAACTCGTAACGAGGATTGGGAATTGGCAGAAGAAATGTGGACTGCTCTCCATGGTTTGGATCCTGAAAATAAGAATATTATCCTTAATTTGGCTTTGTTTTTTGATCAGGCGGCGGATGCTTATAGACGAGATTCTTTCCATGAAGATGCTGATGCCTATGATGCGTTTGCGTTGACTTATTACAAAAGTGCTATGGACAGTGATCCAGAAATCCCAGATGCTTTTTTTAATGCTGGATATTTCTATATGAAAAAGCGTGAATATTCCGAAGCTAAGTGGGCTTTTGAAACATATTTGGCTTTGACGACCGATGTTAGTGAAGAAGAATTGGGACCAAATGGTGAAGAAAAACGAGAGACTGCCCAGGATTTTTTGAATAAAATTTCTTCAAGAAATTTGGAGGATGAGCATTTTCACAACGCTTATCAACTTATTTCAAGTGGACAGGAAGAAAAGGGGATTAATGAAATCCGATTGTTTATTCAGGAAAATCCAGTTGTGTGGAACGCATGGTTTTTGCTAGGTTGGGGATTGCGTAGATTGGAGAGATTTGCTGACGCTAGATTGGCCTTTGAAAAAGCAAGGGAATGTGAAGGTGGCGATGAAAATGCTGATACATTGAATGAGCTTGCTATATGTCAAATGGAAACTGGTGATTATGATGGTGCAAAACAAAGCTTGATAGATGCCTTGAACATGGATCCTGGCAATACAAAAATTATCAGTAACCTTGGATGTCTGTTCCTAAAACTTGGTAATGTATCTGAAGCTCAGAAATATTTTATGACAGTTTTGGAATACGACCCTAAAGACCCAATCGCATTGGCACAGTTGAAGAGGTTGGAAGAAGACTGTTAAAAATCGAATGTGTACAAAAAATCTTTTTCGGGATGCCTCTGTGAATTTCAAAGGGATTTCTGCAAATCGTATTTTAGAAGATTCTATATTAGTCAAATCTTGATTTGTGTCTGTGAATTTTATTATTTATGCTGCACCTTTAAGTTGGTTTTTCCAATTTTCAGGTGCATTTTTATTATTGATTCGTGCCGATGAGGTACATTTATTACTGCTATTGGGATTCCAAAATTTCCTTCTGCAATTTATCAAGTTCCTTGGCCGACAGTTGCGTGATTTCTGAAACCACGTTGATAGGGTAGTTGAGCTTCAACATTCTTTTTGCAGTTTCGATTTTACCTTCAACTTTTCCTTGTTTTAGACCTTCGATTTTTCCTTGCTTTAGACCTTCCACTTTTCCTTGTTTTAGACCCTTGTTGAATCCAGTGTCGTGCCATTGGGTGAGGACTTCGCACATTGTGTTATCTCCTTGGCGACCATTCTGTCTGTATTCCTGCTGGATTGCCTCGTACCGTGTGTCGCCTGTGAGTACGGACATAAGTTTCAGGACACCGTCAACATGGCGAATGGTGTCCTTGCTGGGGACATATCTTTTGTTCCTCCTTCTCTGGACAAAATAATCCGCCACGATTTTAAAATCGCTTTTGAACAGCTTTACTTTTCTTGGACTGAGCCTGGCGATTTCGAATACGTTAATTCTGTAGTTACTTACATAATCCTTCAGATTTGGAGGAATTTCAAGACATTCCAGCAAATTTTTGTGTGTCCAAGGTTTTTCTCCAAAATAAAGCACTATTGTCACAGCGGGATAGAAATTCCGTGGACAATCGTCTCCAGACCTCAGAAGTTGTCCCCGATAATTTGCTCCGTCATAGCTGATGATCCTCAATGGCATGGCCCTGTCAACTGCGGTCTGGTTTTCAAATCCATAGAGGCACAACCGTATAGTTCCGTTCATCCAGAACTTTGCCACGTCCCTTTCCTGCTCGTGCATCCTTCCGTCGATCTTGTATTGGGACATGGGGATCGCCTCCTGCAGGTCAGTTTCCTTGACGATGTTTTCCCCCTTGAACAGCAGTCCGTTTATGATGTCCGCGAACACGTCGTCGTAGGATTCCAAATTTTTTTCAGTGATGTCCTTCTCCGCCATCTTTTCTCCTTAAATCTTTTGCCAAATTTCATCTCCACGATATTGGGCATCTCTAAGAGTTTTTTTTAGAGACTCTAATTTTTTTATTATGTCCACACTTATATATGTGCAATAAAAATTCAAAAATCGCCCTGATTTGACAAATTTTTTTAACTTTTTTTTTGAGAAAACTTTTTATGTTTGGATTTTTGTTGGGAAAAGGAGGTATTAACTATTTTAGGTTAAGGAATTACACCAAAACTTGTGAACATTATAACACAAAGAACGTGAGCGGCGTTAATTTCTGGCAAATCTGTGTTCAAATTCGTTCCCTACGATTATCGCTAAATAATCAATCGGTTATAATCTATAACTTTCCCAATGATTTAACTTTTATATTTGAGATTTCTCCGCTGCGGTCGAAATGAC
>JAZUEV010000536.1:0-3664 GCA_045640345.1 Treponema sp. | reverse complement strand
TGTGTTTTACAACTTAAGGAAAAGTACACAATTATCATTGTAACTCACAATATGCAGCAGGCAGTTAGAATCAGTGATAAAACAGTTTTTTTCTTGTTGGGAGAAATTATTGAAGCGGGTCCAACAGAAGAATTGTTCAGTAAACCAAAAATGAAAAAAACAGAAGACTACATTACAGGACGATTTGGGTAATAATTGAACCCTGATAGGACAAATGTCGGGTTTTAATTTTGGGTGCGATAAGTCCTAATCAATTTATAAATTGTCACACTGATTTGAAAAATCTAACGATTTTTCCATAAAACAACATGAATCCAAAGATTTTACGTCAGTAAAATCCAATCCGTGTGACAATACTTCGAAATTGAACCTGATCGTTGACGGTTATAAATAAGGAGCCAGTAATATGCGTGAAAGATATGAAGAAGAATTAAGAAAGTTGAACATTTCCATTATCAACATGGGAAAAATGATTGAGATTGCCATTGAAAGTTCCATGCTTGCTTTGATGGGACGGGATAAGGTGGCCGCAAAACAGGTTGCGAAAAATGACGAAGCCATCAACGATATGGAACGGGATATTGAAGCTCAATGTATGAAACTTCTTTTGCAGCAGCAACCAATGGCAACAGATTTACGACTTATTACTGCCGCCCTGAAAATGATTACCGACATGGAGCGAATCGGAGATCATGCTGTTGATGTAGCGGATTTGGTTCTGAATGTTCCTGACTGCAAATATGGAAAAATGAACGAGATTGTTGAGCTGTCTACGGAAATCATTAAAATGCTTCACGATGCAGTTCAGTCTTACATTGAAAAAGATTATAACAAAGCAAAAACTGTAATTGCTCACGATGATGTAATTGATGGTCTCTATCACACTATCAAAACAGATTTTGTCCAGAAAATCCGAGAAACAAACGAAGGTGAAACAATTCTGGATTATCTTTTAATTGCAAAATATATTGAAAGAATTGGAGACCACGCAACAAACATTGCCGAGTGGGTTATTTTTGCACTGACTGGAGAAAGAGGATGAAAAATCGTGTTCCTTTTTTGATTGGAATTTCGGTTGTTATTATAATTCTTTTATTTATTCCAACCGGCTTCGAAGGCACTATACAATTTAAGGATGCTGTCAAATGCAAAGTTGAAATAATTGATGTGGACAATTCCAGTCTCATTGACACTGGTTTAATTCGTACCGGCCAGCAGATTTGTAAAATTCGTTTTCTGAATGGTAGATTTAAGGGACAGATTTCTGAGGGTTGGAATATGCTTGGAGGTTCTCTTTCCCAGGATAAACTTTTTCACTCAGGAGATAAGGCGCAAGCTGTAGTTCACCATGATGATGGAGAAATTATTTCTGTAAATTTAATTGATTACTATCGTCTGGATGGAGAATTGATTCTTGCCCTAGCCTTTGCAATTTTTCTTGTGATTTTTGCTCGGGGCATTGGAGTTCGGTCAGTTTTATCTTTTGTCATCACGATTCTTGTTTTGTGGAAAAT
This sequence comes from Treponema sp., assembly GCA_045640345.1. GTDB lineage: Bacteria > Spirochaetota > Spirochaetia > Treponematales > Treponemataceae > Treponema_D. The sequence continues at coordinate 2,150 of JAZUEV010000536.1, read as the reverse complement.
TCTTGTTCCTCTTTTTCTCAAAGGTTTCAATCCAACTTCCACTGGGCTAATATCGGTTGCAATTATGACCTTTATAATTCTGGCTCTTGTTTACGGTTTTGATAAAAAACTGTTGGCTTCTTTTTGTGGCGCAATGTCTGGCATTTTATTTGCAATGATCCTTTCAATAATCTGCAGCAAAGCTTTTCACATTCACGGAGCTGTGATGCATAATTCTGAAGCCCTTCTCTATTCTGGTTTTCAGGATTTGAATCTGACTCAAATTTTTATGGCATCGGTTTGTATTGGTGCAAGCGGATCTGTAATGGATTTAAGTGTGGATATTACATCCGCAGTTTCAGAAGTTGTGAGAAATTGTCCAACCATTTCAAAAAAAGAAGCAATCAAATCTGGACTTACAGTTGCCCGTGCCGCTATGGGAACTATGACCACTACACTTTTACTTGCATATTCAGGAACCTGCATTGCTTTGCTTATGACTTTTATGGCACAGGGAACTCCAATCTACAACATTTTGAACAACAATGTAGTTGCATCAGAAATCATCAACACTATAGCTGGAAGTTTTGGTCTTGCCATGACTGCTCCACTTACGGCATTCATTTCAGGAATTCTTCTTTCCCAAAAAACCATTTAACAAAGGCTTAACGCTTCCTTCATTAAACATTAATAAAAGTAATTTATATTATCCTTGTCACTGAGAGTAACAGCAATTTGAAAATTAAAAAATTGCAAAATCAAAATTTCGGCGGCAAGGATTAAATATGAAAAAATCAAAACTTACAAGTGCTGTTCTTTTTGCACTTCTTGGATTTTCTGCACTTCACGCAGAAACAAAAATTGCCGCAACACCAACAGGAAAAGGAACTCCAAAATATGTTTTCGTATTTGTTGGAGACGGAATGAGCTACCCACAGATTCAGAGTGCCGCTTACTACGCAGGTAAAGATGCTGGCGGAATTGTTGATGTTGTAAAAAACTCAGGGAATCCATCTGACTCACCTAACATGAAAGCATTGAGTTTTTATCAGTTCCCAGTAGCAGGTTCTGCAAGCACTTACGATGCAACATCTTTTGCTCCAGACTCTGCTTCAACTGCAACTTCAATTTTTACTGGATACAAAACACACTCCTCTTCAATCAATGTGGATATTACAAAGAAAATTAAATACCGCACAATTGCAGAGCAACTTCGTGATCAGAAAAAATGGAAGATTGGTGTAATTTCAACTGTAAACTTGAATCACGCAACCCCTGCAGCAACTTATGCTCACCAGGCAAGTCGCAAATCAAACTATCCAATCGGACTTGAACTTGTTGAATCTAATTTTGATTATTTTGCTGGCGGTGCTTTGATGGAGCCTCAGGATAAGAACAATGACAAAACTTCTATCTACGAACTTGCAACAAATGCAGGTTACAAAGTTTGCTTTAATCAGAAGTCAGCTTCAAATCTTGAAAATGGAGACAAGGCAATTGTTATTGCTCAGACTCTTGCTGATTCAGATTCTATGAGCTACGACAATGACAGAAAAGATGGTGAATGGTCTTTGCGTGATTATGTTCACAAGGGTATTGAAGTTCTTGATAACAAAACAGGTTTCTTTATGATGGTAGAAGGTGGAAAAGTTGACTGGGCTTGTCACGCTAACGACGCTCGTTCTTCAATTGCCGACACACTTGCTTTAAGCGAAGCCGTAGAAGAAGCAATCGACTTTTATAACAAGCATCCAAAAGAGACTCTTATCATTGTAACAGCCGACCATGAAACTGGTGGACTTACAATCGGTTATGCAGGAACTGATTACAACCTGTTCTTCCGCACATTGGACGGTCAGAAAATCTCTTACGCAAAGTTTGATTCAGACTATGTTTCGTCTTACAAAAAAAATCAGACAAGCTTTGAAACAGTTATGAAAGATGTGGAAAAACTCTTTGGACTTAAAATGCCAGGATCAAATGGTTCAGATAAAAACGGTGGATTAGTTCTTACAGATTACGAACTTGGTCGCATCAAAACTGCTTATGAAAAAACAATCAAAAATGACAAATCTCGCAGCCAGCAGGAATACGATCTCTACGGAACTTACGAGCCACTCACAATTACAATCACACACGTGTTGAATGCAAAATCTGGTCTTGGCTGGACT
>JAZUEV010000535.1:0-3258 GCA_045640345.1 Treponema sp. | reverse complement strand
TCAAGTACTTTTTTCAAAAAATCAATAAAATTTTTTTAACTTGCTGGAACTCCTAAAAAAGGCATCCCCAAAACAGTTCGGAGATGCCCGTGTCTTTAGTAAAGGTTGTTCACCATGCGGTAGACCATGTTTATTTTTTCTTTTTCTGCCGCACCAAGGTTTGCGTTTTCTCCGTCGTCGATAAGTTTTTCCAATGAAGAAAGACTTTCGTTCTGCGCTGTCGCAAATCCTCTCGAAACCTTGAACCAATAAGTTCCGTTTCCGTCTGTGAAAAGACAGATGAATCCATACTCATTTGACGAGCGTTTTGCGATTGTGACCCGCATGATGGCATCCAAGCTGGATACGAGCTTTTCAAAATTCTCTTTGCCCATGTTTTCGTCGTTTACATTCAGGTTAAGATTCCTTGGCCATTCCTTGTCCGAAAGCACATCCAGATTCAATGTCCTGACGATGTTGTAGATGAGGTCCATTTTTTCGTTCGCCAACAAAGGTCTGTTTCCCTTAAGCAAAACCGTTCCATGGATATTGTTCAGTTCTGCTGGGAGATTGTCTGTGCTGGATACTGCCTTTTTAAGTTTTTCAATAGGAAGGGGGAGTGTCTTTTTGCCTTTGACTTTTCCGTAATCAAATCTTTCGCCACCGAAGAAAATTCCCTTGTCTGTAATGGTTTTTTCTTTTTTGGATTCCTTTTTGTCCACATCCTTGGAGGTTCTTTTTTCCGGCTTGATGTTTTCGGCTTCTTCTTTGAATTTAGCGCTCTTTTTGCTTGCGGCTGATAGTTCGGTTTCAAGTCCCGGGTGTACCTGGTCCAAAAGATTTTTTGTCAAAGGCGAAACACTCATGGCGAACATGCGGCTTGTCTCCACTATCTCTCCTGCAACGATATAAAGGGGATTCGTCCTGAACATTGATGAACCTGGATGAATCGTAATTCTTTCCGCTGTCAAACTTCTGTAAGTCTTTTTTCCATCACGGATACAGACAAACTGAATCATTCCGGATGCAATGCAGCAAAGGTAATCGTCTATGCTTCCTCCGCTTGTGATAGGAATCTGGAGTTTTGATGAAACGATGTCTTCTATCTGGGTCTTCACGTTGAGGATTTCTGCCATGACTTTTTCATCCAGATAGAATTTTTTACAGAATTTTTCTTTATTTTGAACATCCATGTATTGCCTGTAAAGATTTATGTATGACACAAAATCCCCTTGCATATCCCTGAAGCTGTGGTGAGCTTGTCTGGCATCCATTTCTTCACCCACCGGCAGGACGAAAGGTGTCTGTGTGCTTAAAAATGCAGAAGCGATTATAACTTCTTCCAGGACTTCTGGATAACGGAGTATGCTTTCAACAATTATGCGGCTGACCCTTGGTTCCAGTGGAAAAGCCACCATAAGTTTTCCGATTCTGCTTAATGTTCCATCTCTTTCAAGTGCGTTGAGAAGATTCAACGTGTTCACGGCTCCAACCAATCCCTCGTGACCTGGAGGTGAAATAAAGTCGAACTTCTCAAAATCGGTTATGCCAAGCTCGGACATTCGAAGGACGACCTCGCTTAAATCGGTTCGATATATTTCTTCTATCGTATATTCGTCCCTTGTTTCAAAATCTTCCCTTGGATAAAGTCTGTAGCATGTGCCAGGTCTTGTTCTGCCGGCCCGTCCCCGTCTTTGGTTGCAGGACGCCTTACTTACTTGACTTTCCACGAGACTTGATGTAAATGTTCTGGGACTGTAGAAATTAAGTTTCGCAAGACCTGAGTCGATGACCGTGGTGATTCCGTTTATGGTGACGGATGTTTCTGCTATGTTCGTGCTCAGTACAACCTTTTTTTTGCCGAAGGGTGGTGTGCTGAATACCTTTTCCTGTTCCTCTTTTGGAAGTCTTCCGTACAAAAGTATGACATGGATCTTGTTCCTGAAACTTGATTGCTGGAGCCTGACCATGGTGTCCTTTATGATTTTCTCGCCCGGAAGGAAAACCAGTATGTCTCCTTCATCCTTTTCGTCCAGGACACGGTCGATTATGTTTTCGATTTTCATCAAAAGCGCGTCAACGGAATTTTCACTTAATGTGCTGGCTTCCACAAGGGGAGGGTCGTAAATCATGGACACTGGGAAGACCTGGGTTTCTATGGTGACGATGGGACAGTTGTCAAAATATCGACTGAAGGCTTCCGCGTTCATTGTGGCTGAACTGACTATGACTTTGAAATCTTTCCTTTCTGCCAATATTCGCTTTAAAAGTCCCATGACAAAATCAATGTTCAGACTTCTTTCGTGGGCCTCGTCCACCATCACGACGGAATATTTGCTGAGCCATGGATCAAGCTTCATTTCCTGCAGGAGTATTCCGTCAGTCATAATCTTGATTTTGGTTGAAGCGCCAGTTTGGTCGTCGAAACGGAATTTGTAACCCACGAGGCCAGGATATTTTGTCTTAAGCTGCTTGGATATAAATTCGCTGACGCTCAATGCCGCTATTCTTCTTGGCTGGGTCACCGCTATGACACCGTTTTCCGAATATCCCGCTTCATGGAGGATTACCGGAATCTGTGTGGTCTTGCCGCTTCCTGTCGGACTTTGAACCACTATCACCTGATTTGTTTTGAGGGTCTCAAGAATTCTTTCTTTTTGTTCGTAGACCGGTAGTGTTTTGTAATCTATTGCCATTGTACTTTCCCTGAAATTTTTTTCATAAAATTTAGTCTCTCCTTGTAGAAACGCAGCTGGCCTGGGTCGTCCTTTTCCAGTTGCAATAAAAATTCATTGTTCAGTTTTTTAACCACATAATGGTTGTCCTTTGTTTTGTAGGTGGTCAAAAGTATGGGGTTGATTTGCGAGATTGTGATTCCCTCCGAGGATTTTTCAAAAACCAGCTGGGTCATAAATCCTTCGCCTGTGTTCCTTCGTTGTTCATGCTTGCTGACAAAATTTCCCATGGAATAGAATATCATTTTCCGTGGAATATTTTTTTCATCCACAACCAGTTCCCAGTCCTTTGCTACATGGGGATGGTTGACCCATACCACATCAGCTCCGCCGTCCAAAAGTCTATGGTACCAGTCGATCTGCTGCTTGTTCATATCGAAAACATATTCCGTGTCCCAACAGTGGATGCTTATGATGAAAAGGTCGCAGGGATTTTCATCTTTTAGTTTTTCCATGTCCCTGACAAAGGAGTCTCTTTGGATTTTGTATGGAGGAACGTAGTCAATGTATGGAGCGTTGCTTGTGTTGTTCAAAATTTCGGTTA
>JAZUEV010000534.1:0-9299 GCA_045640345.1 Treponema sp. | reverse complement strand
AAGTTAATGATTGTTTACTAAGTTAACAGTTGTTTAGTAAAATCAAAATAGAACTGAATCAAAATCATCGAAATTTATTTTGTCTAAAAATTATTATGTTTACAAATATCACAAATTAAACATTCGTCGCATTTTGGTTTTCGAGCAGTACAAATGTATCGGCCGTGCAAAATCAACCAATGGTGGGCATGATCCATGTATTCCGTGGGGATTCTTTCCACCAACGATTTTTCCACTTCCAAAGGGGTTGTTCCTTCCGCCAAACCAATTTTGGGGCATATTCTTAAAAGGTGAGTGTCCACTGGCATTGTCGGTTGTCCATAAACCACATTCAAAATCACATTGGCAGTTTTTCGTCCCACACCTGGAAGCGATTCCAAATCTTCACGATTGTCTGGAACTTTCGAATCAAAATCTTCAATCAATTTTTTGCACAACCCCATAACATGGTCAGCCTTGGAGCGATAAAGCCCAATGGATTTTATATAAGAAATCAGACCATCTTTTCCAAGGGACAAAATTTCTTCAGGAGTTTTCGCGACCTCGTACAAGGGTTTTGTAGCTTGATTCACAGATTTGTCAGTGGCTTGGGCACTTAAAACAACACTTACCAAAAGACAAAAAGGGTTGGGAGCCTCAAGTTCGGTGGTAGGATTGGGATTGATTTTTTTAAACCGTTCAAAGATTTCAACTATTTGCGATTCTGCCAACAAAGATTTTTCCATATAAAAGAGTATATCACCGTTTATGTTTTATCGCTAGTTTTTCATGTGACCAGTGAAAATCATTTTTGAGATTTTGAGATGAATTCAATACGACGCTTATAATTCAGAATGACAATGACAAATCAGGACCATCAGTTGATTCAAAGACGACGAATTATTAAGCCAATCAATCCATATCAACCTGAGCCATGTAGAGAGCACGGGTTTTTAGATTTTGGTGACTATCTTTATTAAATCCTAAATAGAAATCGTTGCCATACCAATAAGTGGTAACACCTGCCCAATGACCACTATTGTTATAAATAGTTGAAGATATTATTTCTTGTATACTGCTATTATCTCCTGCTATTTTTGCATAAGTAGAAAGTGTGGTATAGCCTTTAGATTTCAGTTTTTCTAGTTGCGTGTCAAATTCATATCTTCTGTCTCCTCCAGTAAATCCATCATGACTATTGGAATAACCATTCACCCTCAAATATTCATTCACTGCTGGCAAATACCAGATTATTTTATTTTTATTATAATTGTTTTTTACTTCGTACAGATATTTATGAACTTCAGAATGATCAATAGCTCCATATTTATTGTTTACTATCAAATTATAATTTTTTAAGCCATCTTTTGCCATTATATCATGATCACTCCATCCATAAGGATAATTCGCACTCCAATTATTATCCTGCACAAATCTTGCTTCCTCATCACGATCAATTGCAATGATTTTCACCTTAGCTGGAGTCGTTGTAAATTTAGAAATTTTGTCGTCGTTGTTGCCCAAAATTATTCCAACAGGTTTGCGACCAGTTTTTACAGCTTCATCCAATTTATCAATAGAAGACCAATAACAATCATCATAGAAAATATATCCCACAGATGCTTCCGCTGTAATATTAATTGTACTGGTTCTACAGTTGCCAGAATAATCATAATCTTTTACTGTAACATTATTGTGGACTCTTGAATCTGTACCAAGATTTTTTATTTCGATTTGTCCATTTCCATAATCATTACCTGCAATTTCAGTTTTACCAAAATCAAGTGAAGAATTGTTTTTTGTCATAACAACAATATCTTTCGCCAAAGTTGAATCATAACTAAAAGTTGACGCAGCCGGTGGTTTTACATCGTGGACAAAATAATAAGATTTTGAATCTGTTTTTTCATTTTTATCCGTGCAGATAATTTCCAATCTGTAAAGTCCTTCATCTGTATCCTTGAGTGGCAAATCAATCAAGACCCCATCAGAATAATTGCCGTCAGATTTTTTTTGTTTAATTTCAGCAGTCGCACCCATAATCAAAAGATTATCAACTTGACCATCGTAAACAAGTTCATTTGAACATGGATAATATTTTGAATCTATTTTATACACATTCCATTTCAAACTATTTGGACCTGAACCACCATCCTCAAATCCACCTTTAAGCCAGACTTTTTTGGAACGAAGATTATAAGTCGCGCAGCTTGAACCAATGTTAAAATCATCAGTCCCAGAAGCAAGTAGTTTATTTCCAGATTTATAATCAGTTTGATTTTCATCTCCAAATTGCACGGACAAACTCACAAACAATGGCGGATCTGTATCAATATTTGTGTTGGTTCTGTACGCCCACTCATAATCAGCTCCAAGATTCACAAAATTTGAATTGATGTTGCAGGCCATTTTTTCACCAATGGTCACAAGAATGTCAGTCGCCTCAACAGGTGCAGCATTTCCAGATTTTGTGTCAATTCGCAAAACACTTTTGTCATTTGTATCCAAGTACGGAGGTTTATAGCAATACAGCAGATTAAAATTCGGGTCGGTTCGTTTTGTGATTGAAATATTTTTAAACACAATTGATTTTGGATCTGAACCATCCCAATATCCATAAAATTTTCCAGAATCATCTAACTCCAGCAGCTTAAATCCATCAGCAGTAATTTTTTCAATTTCTTCATCAGTATAATAGATAGAAGATTCATCCATGATTTTATTGAACATAACACTTATGCGTCGGTCACGATAAACCCCATTTGAATCATAAGCAGGAGTTGCGCTTACAATCTTTGGTCGTTTTTCACACATAGGCATCAAACAAATTTTCATGTCGGAAATATTTTCAGGGACTTTTGCAAATGTAAAATTCGTGTTAGTTTTTTTTGCATCATCAATCGTTATATAGCCTTCATCGCTTATGTCCTTGTTTGCTTTTTCATCCCAGACAATCCAGCGAATAAACTGATAATCTGAGTTTGCCGTAAAAAACAAATTGTCCCCGTCACTGATTTTAAAATTGTAGATTCCGTTGGGAGAAATATTACCTTGGCTTGAAGTAATTTTGATTTGGTAACTTTCAGCATTTGCATAATCCACGGCCTCGTCAAATTTTTGCTTGAGTTCGCTGCCGTTCATAAAGTTTTCACAGGAGAAAAAAGTTGTGCAGAAAATAAAAATCAGAAGTGTTTTAAATACCCCCCCTCACAATACAATTGTATAGAGATTTATTGTCCATGATTTCCTCCACTTTTTTGATTTAGTATAACATTTTTTGCGATAAAATTTAAGTGGGGATTTAGGATTCAGGATTTAAGATTGAAAGGTGATAATTTTTACCAAAGTTATAGCATTGCGTCCGATTGTATTTTTTTTTACGACACTTGTTTTGGGGATGGTTGGTGATAGCGTGTGTCCGATTAATTATAGCAGACATACTTGTTGGAGGCGATGGTTGGTCGTAAAATCAAATTCGCACCCTACTTGTTTTGTTGCTATTTTTGTCGGACTCCGCAGGGCTATTACCAAAAGTCATAAATTTTGAACCAGAGTTATAGCGTGCATCCGATTAATTATTGCAAGCCTGATTAAAAATTTTTGTTGCAAACTCGCATGAAAAATCATCAAAAGTTTATTCCATATCAACCTGAGCCATGCAGTGAATGTAGCCAGGGATTGTGTTATATTTTTCATATCTTGTCCAAGCCGATGTACCTCTTTCAAGTTGCCCAGCATCTGTTGCATGATACCAGTTCCAATCAGAATCAGGGGATGATGTTACAAGTTTTCCATTCTGTAAAACTGCATTGACATTATTTTTCTTTAACAAGGCAATGGTATTTTGGACAGGCACATGGTTCAGTGAAACAGTTTTTGCAATTTCATTAAGTCCTGGTATATACCAATTTACTGGCGCATTCGGTCTTTTTTTATTTACGAGCCACCAAAATATTGTGTGATACTTACCATCTCTCATGTAATCAACGCAAGCCGTTTTATATTTACTTATACAGTCTTCCGTATCCTTTAAACCATCTTCCCCCATCGAAGTGTTTGCCCATGTTGGTTCATTTCCATAGTTGCTCCAACAATAAGAAGTTGCGACAGTTTCTTCCAGATCCCAGATTTTTATTTTCTTGTAATCAGAAACATCACAAACAATTCCAACTGGTGTAAGACCGTTTACATTTTGATATTTGTCTGAACAAAGAATTTTGTTGTACTTATCTGCATAACATATTCCACCGTTTCGGACTCCAGTTTTTTCTGTAACAGTTACAAAATCAGAAACATTTCCGGAAAAATCAACAGTCCTTAAATAATATGTGTACGAGCTTCCATTTGTTCTATCAGTAAACACTGCTGTTTTGTGTTCGGACTTTCCATCAGAATTGTTGACTGCGAAAAAGTTTTTGTTATCCAAAGAATATTCCACATGACTAAAATCTTCTGTCGAAGGATTGTCAAAACATAATTCAATTTTTTTATTTCTTCCACCTGAGTAAAGATTTGTAATTGGAGCAGGGGCTGTATCATCTTTGAATGATGTGTACGAAGATGATTTATTGCCTGCATAATCCACGCTGTAAAATCTGTATTCGTATTTCGTTCCGTCCGTTAAATTTTCAAACTTATTGGAAAGTGAAGATTTATTGCTGTAATTAAAAGTTTTCTTTTTTGAATTTGTTTTTAAATCCCATTGCTCAATTTCATAATGGTCGAAATCTTCTTTATCAATATTTTCCCAGGAAACAGTTTCATAAGACGCAGAAGGTCTTGAGGTCTTGATTTTATTTTTTTCTATCAATAAATCTGGAGCTGTATTATCATAGATAAAATAAAATTTTTCACTGCTGATGTTTTCATTGTTGTCATAAGCGAGAAGCGTAAATTCATAAGCCCCTTCAATGAATTTTATTTTCGACAAATCAATTTTTTCATCGACCGAAGCTTTAGTTCCATCAACATTAAAATCTGAAATCTGTCCGGAACTTTCAAATGTCCCTGTGGCTGTTGTAAGAGGATAATATACATTGTTGATTTTTTTTACGACCCACTGCAAACTTTTTGGACCAGACGCACCATCTTCAATATCACCTTTGACCCAAAGACTTTTTCCAACAAGATTATTTATTTTTATTTTTGATGAATCATTAATTTCTGTTTCCAAAAGAGTCCCTGTATAGTCTCGGATATTATCAGAATTTGAGTTTCCATAATTTAGTCGAAATTTTGATTCCCCAATTGAAGGATTGAAACTTGGTGGAGCATTATCAACACTTCCACTTGTTCTATATGAAAAAAGATATTCGGAACCTAAATTCAAATTTGTGTCCACTTCCGAATTGTAAGTATAAAAATTTCCAGAAACCGAAACCAGAATATTTATTGAACTTGGAGGAGGATTTCCGTTTGCTGTTTTGATTTCCAAAAATCGATTGTTGCCTTCCATAAATTCCGGCATTTGATAATATTCGGTAAGATTTTCACTTTCATTTTCAAGTCTTGTGATTTTTATATTTTTATAAATCTTTTTTCCATAGGAATCATCATAGGCATAATAAAATTGATTTCCAAGAGAATCTTTTTTATTGCCTGCCTTGTATTTTTCTTTTGCTTCAATATTCAAATCATTCAATTCACTTTCTGTCCAGTAAATCGAATTTTCATCCATGATTTTATCAAACAAAATTACAATTTTGCGATCCCGATAAACACCACTTGCATCATAAAAAGGAGTTGCGTTTACAATCTTTGGACGGAATTTACAATTTGCAGAAATGGTCAGCCCTTCCCTTTTTTCCAAAATCTTGATTTGAGTTTCAGGATTATTGATTTCATCAAACTGGATTATTTTTGCAGCTTCATCATCGCTCAAGGCAATTCCGTTTTCCAAAATCTGCCAGTTGATAAAAAATCGGTCGTTGTCTTCCCTGAAAGTTAAATTAAGAATTCCACCGGCTTTTAGATTTTGGATTCCACTGGGAGTAATTTTTCCACCCTCATCTGAAAAACGGACAGTAAATGATTCAGCATTTGCATAATCCACGGCCTCGTCAAATTTTTGCTTGAGTTCGCTGCCATTCATAAAGTTTTCACAGGAGAAAAAGGTTGTGCAGAAAATAAAAATCAGAAGTGTTTTAAATACCCCCCCCCTTACTATACATTTATCTAGTATATTATAGCCCATAAATCACTCCTCACCTTTTATTTGATATAGAATAACATTTAAATCAAAAGTTGAAAATCGCCAAATAGAAAATTTGTGGCATTTTTTTATTCTACAAAGGGACATCTTCTGTAGGGCTTTTTCGGTTATGATTCATATTGACTTATTTTTTTGAGCAAGTCCTTTGTTGAAATTGCATCGGTTATAAAAATCAATTTATATCTTCCATCTGTAGAAAATCTTTTAATTTTATGTGTTGAACATTGCTGGTGGAAAAATCTATGTCGTCACAGGTGATTATGATTTTTTTATCAATTTGCGTGAGAGAGTTAAAGGCTGAAAATTCTCGTTCGTAAGTTTTCTCATCAACAACACTGTAGGCGACTTGGACAAAATATTTTTTCCCATCTTTGTTTGCCATAAAATCAATTTCACGGCCACGGTTGTCATAAACAAAAACAGAATAGCCCATATACAAAAGTTCATTGTAAACAATATTTTCCAAATTGTGGGTCAAATCAAAACGGTTGTTCGCACATCGAATGGAATTAAGGGCCACATCGCAATTATAAAGTTTTTTGCTTTGCTCAAGTTCTCCTTTTGCTTTGGTTGAATATCGCTGCAGCTGGTCGATTATATACGCCTCCTCAAGATAGGAAATCCATTTTTGAATTGTGTTGGACGAACAAGAAATCCCGTTGCCCTTCATATAATCGCTTATTGATTTTGCGGAATAGATTCTTGCATTTGAAATCAAAATAAAATTCGCAACCTTTTTGAAATCATCACTCTTCCTGATTTTGTACCGATTGATTATATCGTTTAAAACAATTGTTTCATCCAGATTATTCAAATAATGTCGTTTTTCTTGCTCTGAATTAAATTCAAAAATTTTAGGAAACCCTCCCCAAACAAGATAATCTGAAACCGAAATCTCCTTGTTCAATTCTTTTGCATACTGATTTATTTCCTTAAAAATGAAAGGCCTGATTCTAAACGAAACATATCTTCCGGAAAGTTCTTTTGTAAATTCTTTTGACAGAAGTTTTGAATTGGACCCGGTGATAAAAACAGAACAATTTTCACAACGCAAAGAACGACAAGCAATTTCCCAACCGTTTATTTCCTGAACCTCGTCAAGAAAAACATAACACAGACCATCCTTCCGATTTTTATTAACATACTCAATTATGTCTTCCCACTTTTGAATAAACGATGTCACGGCTCTGTCATCAAAATTGAGGTAAACAATATTTTCAGACTGACCTTTAAGTTCATTCATAACCTGCTCAAGAATAATAGATTTTCCCGAACGACGAACCCCAGTCAAGATTTTGATTAAATCGCTATTGTAAAAACCTCGTATTTCGTTTAAATATTTTTCCCTAATGACCATACTGAGAATTATGCCAAAAACTAACAAAATTCTCAATAGTATTTAGAATTTCGCCAAACGTTGGTAAAATTCTCAGTAGGATTGTTTATGAATCTGTTTTTTTTGAGATTCTGAAATGAATTCAGAATGACGGTTATAATTCAGATTGACTTATTTTTTTTGAGCAAGTCTTTTGTGGAAATTAAAGTGGTTAAAAAATCCCCAGACACTTTTTGCAAGTCTGCTGAAAAAGTACAAAAATCGTCATTCCGAACTTGATTCGGAATCCCTAAATCTATATATTATCAAGAGTTAAAGAGATGCTGAAATAAATTCAGCATGACAAAATGGATTTTTTCAGCAGCCTCACTTTTTGCATCCAGGGATTTGTGGGTTTATTTGATTGCTTTTTTCAGTGCTTCAACTTTGTCTGTCTTTTCCCATGGGAAATCTGAACGACCAAAGTGTCCATAACTAGCGGTTGCAAGATAAATTGGACGCTTCAAATCCAAAGTCTTGATAATTCCAGCTGGTGAACAATCAAAAACCTCTTTTACTGCAGCAACGATTTTTTCTTCTGGAACAACTGCTGTACCAAAAGTTTCTGCCATAATGCTAACAGGATAAGGAACTCCAATTGCATAGGCCAACTGGATTTCACATCTTTCTGCCAAGTCAGCGGCGACAATGTTTTTTGCAATGTAACGAGCCATGTATGCAGCAGAACGGTCAACCTTTGAAGGATCCTTTCCACTGAAAGCGCCACCACCATGACGACCCATTCCACCGTAAGTGTCAACAATGATTTTGCGTCCAGTCAAACCAGTGTCACCAACAGGTCCACCAATGCAGAACTGTCCGGTTGGGTTAATATGGTACTTGGTTTCAGGAGTCAAAAGTCCGGTTGGTTCAAGGATTGGTTTTATCAACTTCTGGATAATTGTCTCCTCGATTTCCTTGTGACTGATTCCTGGGTCGTGCTGCTGTGAAACAACAACTGTATCAATGCGCAATGGTTTGTGACCTTCGTACTCAATTGTGACCTGGCTTTTTGAATCAGGGCGGAACCATTTGATTTCTCCAGACTTGCGAAGGCGAGCAGATTCTATCATCAGTTTGTGGGAATACATGATTGGTGCAGGCATAAGCTCAGGAGTTTCCTTACAAGCAAAACCAAACATCATACCTTGGTCTCCGGCGCCCTGCTGTCCTTTGTAAATTTCCAGACCTTCGCCAACAACACCCTGGTTAATATCAGCAGACTGGGAGTGAATCATGCTGGTAACTGCCATTGATTTATAGTCCAGACCATAGTCAGGGTTTGAATAACCAATTTTTTCAGCCACATCGCGAGCAACCTGCTGAATATCAACATAGGCACTTGTGTTCAGTTCTCCACCGACCATAACCAATGACTGACAGGCAAAAGTCTCACAAGCAACATGGCTCTCCGGATCCTGTCTCAAACATTCATCCAAAATAGCGTCGCTAATCTGGTCACACAATTTATCTGGATGACCTTCGCCAACAGATTCTGATGTAAAAAGATATTTTCTATCCATATATAAACCTCAAAAATTATTTCCTACTGTTAATATAGTCAAAAAACCAAAATCGTTAAGGGTGAAATTACAATTTTTTTTGATTTTTCCTATAAATTTTCGGAAAAACTTGGGCTTTTATCAATCACTCAGAATCAATCTTTCCAAACTTTTCAGTTTTAACAATAATTTTTTTCCAAAAACAAGCCCCTAAAAATCATCGCATTTTCAT
>JAZUEV010000533.1:0-2751 GCA_045640345.1 Treponema sp. | reverse complement strand
CATGATTGGCTTAATAATTTTATTTCTAACTTCAAAATATTTACAAATCAATGGAAAAAAATTTTCCGAAATATTTTACGGCATTCCGACACTAATTTTATATTTGGCAATCTACATTGTGATTGGTGGAGATATTTTAAGAAAAGCGTTTAAAGGTATTTTGAACGGTAGAGTTTTTGATGAAAATTTTTTAATGGCTGTTGCAACCTTGGGAGCTTTTGCTTTAGCTATTTATGAAAAAAGTGGCGACTATAATGAAGCTATTGCCGTTATGCTTTTTTATCAGATTGGAGAATTCTTTCAAAACATTGCAGTTGGAAAAAGTCGAAAAAATATAAGCGCACTTATGGATATAAGACCAGATTATGCAAATATAGAAAAGGACGGAAAAATAGAAAAAGTTTCTCCAAACAAAGTTGAAGTTGGTACAATCATAATTGTGCAGCCTGGAGAAAAAGTCCCAATCGATGGAACTGTTGTAGAAGGATTTTCAACATTAAACACAAGTGCTCTTACTGGAGAAAGTCTTCCTAGGGAAACAAAAGTCGGCGACGAAATTATCAGTGGCTGTATCAATATGACTGGAGTTTTAAAAATTCGTACGACAAAAAATTTTGGTGACTCCACTGTTTCAAAAATATTGGAATTGGTTGAAAATTCCACTTCAAGAAAATCAAAGTCCGAAGCATTTATTTCTAAGTTTGCAAAAGTTTACACACCAATCGTATGTTTCAGTGCATTGGCTCTGGCAGTCCTTCCACCAATTTTTAGAATTTTGTTTTTACACACTGCTCCACTTTGGAATGATTGGATTTATCGTGCATTAACTTTCTTGGTTATTTCTTGTCCATGTGCTTTGGTAATCAGCATTCCTCTTTCTTTTTTCGCTGGAATCGGTGGAGCAAGTCGTGAAGGAATTTTGATTAAAGGATCAAATTATTTGGAAACTCTTTCAAAAGTAAAAACGGTTGTTTTTGACAAGACGGGAACTTTGACACAAGGAGTTTTTGAGGTCAACAAAATCTGCAACAACACAATAGATAAAAATCAATTAATCGAATACGCTGCATTGTCGGAATGTTCATCAAGTCATCCAATCAGCAAAAGTCTTCAAAAAGCTTACGGAAAAGAAATCGACAGAAACAGAATAACAGATGTGGAAGAAATTTCTGGAAAAGGTTTAACAGCGAAAGTCGATGGAAAATCAATTGCAGTTGGAAACAAAAAATTAATGGACATTTTAAAAATCCAAGCTCCTGATTGCGACGAAATTGGAACAATAATTTATGTGGCAATAGAAAATAAATTTTCCGGCAACATTATTATTTCTGATTTAATCAAATCAAATTCAAAAAAAGCAATTACGGAATTAAAAAAATCTGGCGTAGAAAAAACTGTCATGCTAACAGGAGATGCAAAAAAAGTTGCAGAATCTGTGGCCAGTGAACTTTCAATTGATATATTTTTTAGTGAACTTTTACCTGCAGACAAAGTTTCAAAAGTTGAAGAATTGTTGGAAAATAAAAAAGGTCGATTGGCTTTTGTAGGCGATGGAATTAATGACGCACCTGTTTTATCACGAAGCGATATTGGAATTGCCATGGGTGCAATGGGTAGCGACGCAGCAATTGAAGCAGCAGATGTAGTTTTAATGGACGATGACCCTTTAAAAATTTCCAAAGGAATTATGATTTCAAAAAAATGTCTTTCCATCGTTTATCAAAATATTATATTCGCTTTGACAATTAAATTCGCTTGTCTTATTTTGGGAGCATTGGGCATAGCAAATATGTGGCTTGCAATTTTTGCAGATGTGGGTGTGATGGTCATAGCTGTGTTAAATGCAATACGTGCTTTGAATGTCAATTTTAAAAATAATAAGGGGCATCTCTAAAAAATATTTTTCAAAGATGTACGGAATATCGGATATTTCTACCGAGTTTTAAAGTTGTATCTAAAAACGCAATTTTTAGAGATGTCCAATTTTCATTGCAAACAAAGAGGGTCTTTACAATTTATCATTATTGATATAATCTTAAAAGAACCATTTTATGGAAAACACAATTTTAAAGGAGATAAAAATGATTAAAAAAATTGTTCCAATGATTTTAACTTTGGCACTTGCATTAAGTTTGGTTTCTTGTGACAAATCAAAAAAAGAACCAACCCCAACAACCCCAGCCCAGATTCTTTGTGCTGAATTTAAGAATGCAGTAAAAAAAGATTCTTCTATTAATCTTGAAGATTTGGGAAATCAGTTGATCACAAATGAGATAATCGAGTTCGGAGGAATCACTGTTCCAATCGAAGAAGGATATTTAATGGGATTTACAAAAGATGTTACAGGTTTTAAATCTGGAGTTTTCTTTGGACCAATGATTGGAGCAATTCCATTTGTAGGATATCTTTTTGAAGTTGATGGAGACACAAACGCCTTTATCAAAAATCTTGAAGAAACAGCAGACCTTCGTTGGAATGTTTGTACATCCGCAGACGAAAAAGTAAGTGCAGCTGTTGGAAATAAAGTATTTTTTGTAATGGCACCAAAGTCTTTTGATGAAAACGAAGACGGAGATATTTTCTAATAAAAAAAAGCCATTGGTTCAATTTTTTTACCAGTGGCTTATGTATTTTAAACGAGGTCCACTTTTGATTTTTTCTAGCATAACTTTTTTATTTTATTTTTTTCCCGCAGTTCTGTTGTTGTATTTTATTGTCCCTCAAAAATTTAAAAATTTTATTCTGCTAATT
>JAZUEV010000532.1:0-1803 GCA_045640345.1 Treponema sp. | reverse complement strand
CAATAAAATCCTAGGCATCACTAAAATTATTATTCGAGATGTCTTTTAAAACTCAGTAAGCCTTTTCGTGGACTTTTGCTATGGCTCTACCAGATGGTTCATTGGAGTTTTTCCAAGCTTCGTCCCATTCAAGAGCCTTTGCAGTAGAACAAGCGACACCTGCTTCATGTGGTGGACACAAAGCTGCTGTTGGACTTGGGAAGAGTTTTTCAAAAATCTCGCGATAGAAATATTCTTCCTTTGTACTTGGTGTGTTTGTTGGGAATCGTTTTGCGGCCTGAGCAAATTCAGCGTCACTTACTTTCTGGTTGGTCAATTCCTTGAGAGTGTCAATCCAACTGTAACCGACACCATCACTGAACTGTTCCTTCTGTCTCCAACAAATATCAGGTGGCAAAATATCTTCAAAAGCTTTTCTAAGAATCCATTTTTCCATTCTCTGTTTTCCATCTGGAAGTTTAATGTTCATCTTGTCTTTTGGATTCAATCCCATGGCGATATCAATAAACTCTTTATCCAAGAATGGAACACGACCTTCAACACCCCATGCGCTTAAACTTTTGTTTGCACGAAGACAGTCATACAAGTGAAGTTTGCTCATCTTGCGAACCAATTCTTCATGGAACTCTTGTGCGTTTGGAGCTTTGTGGAAATAAAGATATCCACCAAAAAGTTCATCGCTTCCTTCTCCAGACAAAACCATTTTGATACCCATGGCCTTGATTGCTCTTGCCAAAAGATACATTGGTGTGGATGCTCTGACAGTTGTGATGTCATAAGTTTCAATATGATAGATAACATCTTCCAAAGCGTCCAATGCTTCCTGAATTGTAAAATGGATTTCATGGTGGACAGTTCCGATATAATCAGCTGCTTTTTTTGCTGCAACCAAATCTGGACTTCCTTCAAGACCTACCGCAAAACTGTGGAGCTGTGGCCACCAAGCGTCTTTCAATGAACCAGTTTCCACACGCTTTTTTGCAAACTTCTGAGTCACTGCCGCAATAATTGTTGAATCCAATCCACCGCTCAACAAAACTCCATAAGGAACGTCGGACATAAGCTGTGCCTTGACTGCTTTTTCCAATCCATCACGGACATTCTGAATTATGCTCTGGTCGATAACATCACCTTTTTCATTTGTGGCGCATGGAGCATTCTCAACTGCCTTGAAGTCTTCCCAATCACGATGATACCATCTTGTAGGTTTTTCATCCTTTGAATAAAAATAATGTCCGTTTGGAAATTCCTCGATTGTTGTACAGTGACCTTCAAGACTCTTCAATTCTGATGCCACATAATATCTGCCGGCCTTGTCCCATCCCTGATAAAGTGGAATAACTCCAATCTGGTCTCTACCAACCAAGTAAACATCTTTTTCAGAATCATAAAGAGCGAATGCAAAAATACCACTCAAATCTTCCAAAAAGTTTACACCCTTTTCTTTGTAAAGTGGAAGTAAAACTTCACAGTCGCTTTGGGTCTTGAAATTATATTTTCCATTGAAACGTGCACGGATTTCTTTGTGGTTGTAAATCTCACCGTTGACTGCCAAAATAATTTTTCCATCGTCGCTAATCAAAGGCTGCTTGCCGCTGAATGGGTCAACAATTGCAAGTCGTTCATGGGAAAGAATGGCGTTGTTACCTGTGTAGACTCCGCTCCAATCCGGTCCCCTGTGACGAATCTTCTTTGACATGTCCAAAACCTGAGCACGAAGTTCTTCTTTTAAACCTTCCTCCTAAGGCACTCCACCGTTGTTCAAAACAAACGCACCAACAAATCCACACATATTTACCTCCA
>JAZUEV010000531.1:0-3034 GCA_045640345.1 Treponema sp. | reverse complement strand
ACTGATTAACAAATTGATGTAGGTCATCCGAAATTTGAATCCTTTTTTTAAATTCTGGATGAGGATTGCCGAGATAGGTTATATTCTTTGCACGAATTGAAAATTTAAATCCCTTGTAATTTCCATGTATAAAACCATCAGTATCTTTCTCTATGTTGGGAAAATTATTTTTTATCCTTTCAAAAAGTTCTGAGCTAGAGAGGGAATAGTCACATCCCAAAATAATATCTCCAGAACTTGTTACTTGCTCTACTAATGCGGCTCCTTCTCTCATATATAATCCCTTGAATGTTTCATATTATTACTTTTTTTATTTTTATTCCAGCGTAAATTCTTTGTAAATTGTACCATCCAGAAGATTTTTCCATTGGAAGACTTTATTTTGGAGGGTCATGTAGCTATGGAAAGAGTTTTCCTTTGGTATGGATGTGGAGCCTGGATTCATATAAACAAAGGTTTCTCGGTTTTCGCAGGAAGGGACATGGGTGTGTCCACATAATAAAATATCTCCAGTCCTCATGGGCAATGGATTTTCTTTATTGAAATGATGGCCGTGGCTTGCAAAAATCAACTGTCGGGCACCAATGTCCAATGTGATATAGTCTGCCATAATCGGAAATTCCAAAACCATTTGATCTACTTCGCCGTCGCAGTTTCCTCTGACACAAACGATATAGTTTTTGACCGAATTCAAAAGTTCTATGACTTTTTTGGGGTTATATTCCTCTGGTAAATCGTTTCTTGGTCCGTGATAAAGCAAATCTCCCAACAAAACAAGTCTATCAGCTTTTTCATCCTTGAATTTTTGGATAAGCAGTTCACAGAATTTTGCCGATCCGTGTATGTCCGATGCGATTAAATATTTCATGGATTCAGTCTAGCATGGTAGATTTTTGTTTGCAAGGGATTGGGAAAAAGAAAATTTCTAAAAATAATTTTCAGTAAATACTATATAAAAAAGTTTGTTAAATCAGCAAAAATGGTTTATAATAGAAGATAACAAAACAAAAGTTAAAAATCTTCTATATAAATTGATAGTTACGGGGGAATATATGGTTAAATGTTATTCGCTTGGTGCTGCCCAGGAAGTTACCGGTAGCAAACATATTATTGAGATTGATGGCCGCAGTTTTATGGTTGACTGTGGTGCATTCCAAGGTACTCGAAAAGTTGCAGACGAAAAAAACCGTAATTTTGATTTTGCCGCTGATAAAATAGAGTCGGTTCTTTTGACCCATGCACATTTTGACCATTGTGGACTTTTGCCGGTTCTTACAAAAAATGGATATAAGGGAAATATCTATGCAACTCCAGCCACTAGAGATTTGGCCAACATTGTTATGATGGATTCTGCTCGTATCCAGGCTCGTGATGCTGAGTTCTTGGCAAAACAGGCTAAAAAAAAGGGTGAAAAGTTCAACTGGCATCCTTTGTATACAGAAGCTGATTGTTCAAAAACTGCCAACCAGATTGTGTCTTTGGGATACAACCGAAAAATGTTTATTGCACCAGATGTCCAATTGGAGTTTTTTGATGCTGGACACATTTTGGGAAGTGCCGTTGCTTCTTTGACAATCACTGGTCAGAGGAAAAATCCTACAACTGGAAAAATCAACAGTTCTGGAATGGGTGGTGGTCGTCGTTTCTGGCATAGACTTTTTGGTCGTGGAAAAGAAGAGACTGTTGTGAATGAAACAGAGCAGACTGCTTTGAGGGGTGCTCCATCTGATGAAATCCGTATTCTCTACACTGGAGATTTGGGACGAGTTGGAAAACCGATTATAAAAGACCCAGCGACAAACGTTCCTGCACCTGATTATATTTTCTTGGAAAGCACCTATGGAAACAGATTGCACGAAGATCCAGGTGTGGCGTTGGATGATTTGGCAGAGGTTGTAAAAAGAGCAATCGCCAACAAAGGTAAAATCATTATTCCGTCTTTTGCAATTGAGCGAGCACAGGAATTGGTTTATTATCTCCATCTTCTTGTGGATCAGAAAAAGATTCCTCATATCCCAATCTATGTTGATAGTCCGATGGCTGTCAATGCGACTGGTATTTTCCAGCTGCATCCTGAATGTTATGATGAAGAAACTTCCGAGACTTTCTTGATGAATCACAAAAATCCATTTGGATTTAACGATTTGACATTTGTTCAGAGTGTTGAAGAATCAAAAGCCTTGAACAAAAAGCAAGGACCAATGATTATTATTTCGGCTGATGGAATGTGTGAAGCTG
Organism: Treponema sp.; assembly: GCA_045640345.1. GTDB lineage: Bacteria > Spirochaetota > Spirochaetia > Treponematales > Treponemataceae > Treponema_D. The sequence continues at coordinate 796 of JAZUEV010000531.1, read as the reverse complement.
GTCGAGTTTTGTATCATCTTGCAAACAACATCAACGACCCACGCAACATAATTTTGATTGTTGGATATATGTCTGAAAATACATTGGGTCGAAGGATTTTGGAAGGCGAAAAAGAAGTTTCCATTCTTGGTGACCGATACAATGTAAAAGCAGCGGTTGAAAAAATCAATGCTTTCTCTGCTCATGCTGATTACAACGAAATGACGGAGTGGCTTGGAAAAATTGATACCAGCAGACTTAAAAAGATTTTCTTGGTCCATGGTGAAAAGGATGCACAGGCTTATTTCCAGGAACATCTTAAAAAGAATGGTTATCCTAATGTGGAAATTGTTGAGTACGGAAAAGTCTACGATATAAAATAGGAGTTCGGGGCATGTCCTTTTTGGGATGTGTCCCTTTTTTGAAAGATGGATAAAGAAACAGAAGATAGAATTATTGCGCTTGAAACAAAGTTGATTTATATGGAAGATTTTGTGAATCAACTTCAGTCGGTGGCGGTGGAACACACAGAAACAATTGATATGCTGCGAAAAGAAAACAAGTTGTTGGCACAAAAGGTGAAAGATTTGTCCGACCAAGCTGAAGGTGAAATCCCCAATCGCAAGCCACCACACTATTGATATTAGTCATTTCGACTGTAGAGAGTGAAACGAACGGAATGGAGAAATCTCTGAATCGAGAATTTTGGTCTTATCTAAAAATTTTCTTCCACAAATTTAACGGTCTCCTTATTTTTCAACATAATGTTTTTATTTTCCTTCATTTCATTAATCGAAAACCACTTAAATTTTTCCCC
>JAZUEV010000530.1:0-2002 GCA_045640345.1 Treponema sp. | reverse complement strand
CCTTGAAAAATGGTTATGTTTCCATAAAGATCGATGGCGTGGAATCCATAAACAACATAAACGACAACGACGCTCCTTATAATGTCATTGACAATGAAATGAACAACTCAAATCTCAACGATGATGTGGAGATTCAGCTTTGGGAATTCAAAAACATGGCCACCAAGGCTACAAACAATTTGACATTCGCAACAGTCAAGGTAAATCCTTTGAACGGTATTTTGGGTGCATCCTTTGGAAATATGTTCTTCTATAATATGCCGGGCTACACAAAGAACGACAATCCTACTTTGGAACAGATGAATGCACATGATATTGAACAGTGGTACTCCCAGACTCCGTTCATGTTTGGAAACAATGGATGTACGGAAGGAACCTTTGCCTTTGATGAAAACGGTGTAAGCTATGGCGGCATCCAGTATCAGTCATCCGATGGAGATGCACTGACAAGTGGAAATGGAGCGTTCCATTTTATTATGAAAGAAGGTGTCTATTTACCAATTGACACAAAAGAAGTTGCAGGTAGGTATGGATTCATGCAGAACTTTGGCTCCAGGTTGGAGGGAAACACTGCAGGAATATTGAAAGCCGCTGGTACAAGTGTTAATAGTAGGGCAAACTTCTTCCGTGTAACATCCCCGTCCTTTGTGGCCAAGACCCAAGATGATGGATCTACCATGATGTACATTGCCTATGTGGACACCCAGGCAAACCAGATAAGATTCAGAAGGGGAAAGGTTCTTCCGAATGAATATGAAATTCCTGACACCACAAAAGGAAATGACACGTGGCATGATAGTTCTGCTGCATTCAAGGCTTACAAAGACGAAGGTGGAAATGCAACTCTTCAGGGCTCGTCCATAAGGGACATAGCTGATTTCAATGCCGTTGATATTGGAACCAACAGTTTTGGTAACGTGAATGAAACAGGATTGGGTATGGGTAGCAAGGCAGCTAATAGTGGAACTATTCATCAGGCATATAAATTTCCATATACTTCAACTGGAAAAGGTGAATCAAAGACAAGTGCGGCTGACTCAATTTTCTCAATGAGCGGTCAGGCGGTTCATGTAATCGCAGGATCAGATACAAGCTATACAGATGTAAATGAACTGTACAAAGCCTCCACATATAATGGAGACGGCTACGGTTATTATTGTTCATTGGCAGTGACTTCCGATGGAACTGCTGTTGTGGCCTGGTATGATGCAGATGCCAACTCCCTTAAGGTTTCCTACAACACAGAGGAACAGTTGTCTGCGGCGGAATCAGATGTTTTGGAAATGTCCAAGACTGAAACGTACGCAAGTCTTTCTGAAGTCCAAAACAAGTTGGTGGAGTTTTCAAAAAAGAGGACCAATGTTTGGCACAGTCATGTAAAGACTGTCTCTTCCAGTGGCGGAACATTCGTTCGTATTGCCATTGACAGCGACGATACTCTCCACATGGCCTATGTTGACGGTGGACTTAAGTACGCCTACATGAAATATAACAAGTCCACCAACACATTCGGTGAACCGGTTGTTATGACTGTTGACAGCTACGGAAGCGTGGGTAACTATCTGAGCCTTGAGGTTGGTAAGAAAGATGGAAAGCAGGTTCCGTTCATCGCTTACTATTCAAGCAGCCGTGCAAAATATGCCACCTGTGTTTCCTATGGCAGCGATGGACTTCCTAAGGGTGACGGCGCCGTTGACGGAATCTATACAGGAGATTGGGAAGTTACATACGTTCCATCCAAGAGCGGTGTTTCCCAGTCCACTGTTAATGTGGCCGCATGGATTGACAAGGACAAGAATTTGAAAGACATAGAAGCTGGAACAGACTATGCAGAACTTCTTGATAAAGAAGCTCCGACCCGTGTTCCTGGATACAGTTCAAGAATCTACGGAAATGGAACTTCTAATCCAGTTGTTGCCTACATCACCACCAGCGGAAACCTGGAAATGGGACAGATAAAAGAGTAGAGGAAAGCGATAAAGATTTAATTCGCCCAATCAAC
>JAZUEV010000529.1:0-9886 GCA_045640345.1 Treponema sp. | reverse complement strand
AATCCTCAAGCTCTTTACAGAAGAGGACACTGTCATTTTATGTGGACCTGGGGCACCAAACTTTTTTGACCAGGCATCCCAAATTCCAGGAAGCCCCAAAATGAAAATCCACACACCTGTGACAGACTGCGGAGATTCTCTTTTTGATATGGCGGAAAAATTGATAGAAGAAAAAGTCCCTCCAATGCAGGATTACGATGGTCCTATCTATGTCAGGAAAAGTGAAGCAGAAATAGTCTACGAAAACACCCATCCAAAATCTTAAAACCGCTGGAACTTTGGTCAAATGAATGAACCCCGTCGGCACGGACCAAGGATGGAATGCAGTCACCAACCTGTTTTTCCGATTTCTATGCAGGACACATGGTTCTCAAAATCTTCGTCATAAAAGATAATGTATCGGTCGTAGGGGTCGTTTGTGTATGCGAAATCAAATGGATCGTCGTTCATTTTTCCATAGACTTTTTCTATGTCCCTATACCTGTCTCCAATGTGTATGGGAAGAAAATCATCTGCATAGAATCTGATGGAACGCAAGAAAGGTCCATGGCTTGTGGGAGAAAAACCGAGGTATACATCTTCACCGAACCAATAGTTTCCATACTCCACAGGGCAGTCGTCCCAAATGTCGTAGGGATTCTTGTTGGTCCTGATCAAAAACAAATCCATCAGTCTATCTTCGGTTTCGTCTATGTATGACTCAATCAGATTGAAAAGTTCTTCACGATTTTTTTCATAGACAATTTCCATGTCGCAGTCATCTGAATCCAGCATGTCCTTGGAAAAAACTGGAGACAAAATCACCAAAAACAGACAAAGTAAAACAAAAGACTTTTTCATTTCAATCCAAATATATCCTTGAGTGCGTCTTCCGATGATTGTGCCGCGGCCGCCTTGTTTTCGCTCTGGATTGCGTCAAAGACTTCCTGCCTGAACACCTTCACACTTTTAGGAGCCTCCACACCGATTTTAACCATGTCACCGTGGACTTCGATAATCGTCAAGGTTATGTCGTCACCGATTTTTATTTTTTCATCAACCTTTCGGGAAAGAATCAGCATGGCTTACCTCCTCCCTTTTTTTTCAGTCCCTGGACTATATCAAATTTTGTGGGCCACTTTGCGTCGTTCAACACAACCTGCATTCCAAGCCCGCTTTTCTTGTTGATGATGATTGGTCCCAAAAGATTTGTGGTCACAGGTTTTCCGTTTCCAGGAACAGTAACCAAAGTCATAACCCAAACCTGGGACGGATCATCCACATCGATTTTCTGGAGTTCCTTGTCGTCGATGTCAGTTTCATATCCGTCGCAAACAAGAAATGGATCCACCATCAAAAAAGCCAAAGCCCTTTCCTGCAAAGACTGAAGCCAAACGAACGGTGTGTAGCTGCTATCATGGTAAACGAAATCAGTGTATTCCTCGAACCCCAAAAGTCCAGTGGGAATCTTGATTCTGTGGTCTTCTGGTATTTCAACCACGCCTGAGCATTTTGTTTCTACCTGCATTTTTTCACCTAAAAAATCACCCCCATCAAAAAAGACGGAGGCTTGAATTTGTTTTTGAAAAACGACTAGCGAATGTAGTCAAGAAGTGTGCTTGAATACATCTTTCCTGCCTGGCTCAATGTTGCCTGGTTGACATATTCCATCATCTTCAAGTCTGTGATTGCCTCGCTCATGTCGATATCACCTTCACGGCTCACAAGCTGGGTCACATTCAGGTGTGTCAAAGACTGTCTCTGGATGTTGTTCTGGGCACGCTCATAGTCGCTACCGTTTTTGGCAAGTCGGGCGTTAAGGTTGTTCATCCCTTCGTCAATGGAACCAAGAACCCTGGAACCGATTGCCTCGTTGTCGCCACGGAGCATTGCATCACGGAGAGCCATCACTGAATCAAAAAGTGATCCACCTGAGACACTGACGCTTGAAGCAATATTGTATGGTGGAAGCTGACTGTTGTCCTTGATCATTCCCACGTCGCTCAAAACTGAACCACTCTTGTCCACAAGCCACATCTGGTGTGCATCTGTTGTGCGAAGATTCAGACCACGGCTCAAAGGATCGATTGAAGCCTTAACCGCCGCACCGCTGTCATTGATTTTTGCTGCGACCGTATAAACATTGTCCCCTGCGTTAATCTGGATGTCGATTCCGTCCACAGAAATGACACTGTCGTCGGATGCCTGCCAAGAGGTCAAATCCCTCTGAGCCATCAAAACCTGTGGTTCTGCCCAGAACACCTTGTTTCCTGCGTTGTCCACATCCATGTAAGCACACTCGTCCACCTCAATCTTGTTTGACTGGATGTTTCCGTTGTACTGCACTGATGTAATCAATGGTTCCCTTGCACCTGGCACATTTCCCATGGACACTTCAAAAGGGGTCACATCGTTTCTGGTTCCTGCAAAAAGTGCGTTCCCATCTGGTCCTACACCGTTTGCATTCTGCACAAGCTCCTTCAAAAGCTCATCCACTTCGGTTGCCATGTTCTTCAAATCCTCTGGAGTGTTCAAACCGTTGGCACCCTGCACAGCAAGTTCACGAACCCTCTGCATGATCTGGAGATTCTGGTTGATGTATCCTTCCCTGACCTGGAAATTGTCTGCCAAAGTCTGGGCGTTCTTTTCAAAGACATTCACTCTTGAAAGGAAAGACTGGTAGCGAACCAAATGTCCAGCAGCCAATGGATCGTCACGGAGAGCTCCAATCTTGTTCTGACTACCGATCTGGGCATTCTTCTGCGCCATGTTCACTTCCTGCTTCCGCAAGTAGTACTGTGTATTTGTGTTGTTAAACTGGGAACTGATTCTATTCATCTTTCAACTCCTCTTTTGTCTTATTCCAAAATTATTGGGAATCCATGAAATCAGATTCTTAATGGACCCCATTTTTCAATAACCAAGGACTAAATCCCCGACCAACTAGATTCCAAGCCTGTTGATAACAGTGTCAAGAAGCTCGTTCTGGACTGAAATGAAACGGGCGGCAGCATTGTATCCGTGTTGGAACTTAATGATGTCAGCCAATTCCTCGTCCACGTTCACACCAGAGATGCTGTCCCTCAAAGCAGTCAAATCGTTCATAATCGCATTCTGGCTTGCAAGCATATTGGCGGCCTGTTCACCTTTGAGACCGACGTTTGTCACTGAATCAGCAAAGTAGTCATCGAAAGTCTTGCTGCGACCAATCATGACCTTTGTGTTCCTGATGGCACCAATCTCCACTGCCGCGCGACCGTCTCCAGAATCGGCTCCACCCTGAAGATTTGGATAAGCTGCAGCCACCGATTGGATGTCCGAATGAATCTTGTCGTTCACCTGGATGTATGCAGAAGGATTGACCATTGGAGCCACACCAAAGTCGCCTCCGGTCAAAGCGTTCACAGCATCAGCACGGTCAAAGTCGTAGGCACCTTCTTCCCCACTTGCAGAAAGGATTCCCGAATATCCAGTAAGGAACATACCAGAATCTTCCACGTGGCGGATCACAAAGTCAGGATTTCCTGAATCGTTGGCGGATGTAGCCTTCAAGACCAATCTGCTGTCCCTGTCAAGATATGCCTTAACCTCACCGTCAGTGTTGTTGATTCTTGCAACCACCTCGTCCACGGTATCAGTTGAATAGTATGGAACAGTCACATTTCCCTGGTGACCTGAGATTGTGATTTCACCTTCAAGACCGATCTGCTCCCTTGGCTTCAGAGAGTTGGTACCTGTCATGCGGAACACATAGCTTGAATCCTCCACACCGTCACCGTCGCGGTCAAAGTTGCCGTTGGTGTTTTCAACAAATGGATGCTGGACAAAGAAATCCAAGCCAGTCACATTGTTTTTTCCCACTGCATTGCGATGAACATCGTTAACAAGGTCCGCAAAGTTAAGTGTCATTGTGTTGAGGGACTGCATCTCGCTTCGCACATCGGAATCACGAAGCTCAACCAAGGCTCCCAAAGATCCACCTGTGAATCTTGCGTCGTACTGGGTATCAACCCACCTGAGCTGAGAATATCCACCCTGCTCCACATCCGCAAAAGTCTCAATCTGACGGGCGATGCTTCCCTGGACAATAACCTGACCATCAGTGTGGACCATAAACTCGTCTGGGTCCTTCCTTTCCACAGTAACATTGATAAGTTTTCCAAGCTTTTCAACCAAAAGGTCCCTTCTATCCATCAAGTCGTTTGGATCATCACCCATGGCCTTGCTTCTGACAATCTCGTTGTTCAGTTCGGCAATCTGCTTTGAATAGTCGTTAACCTGTCTTACAATACCGTTGATGTCCTCGTTAATCTGGTTGGCGATGGCAGTCAATGAAGCGTTCCTCTGCTTGATTGCGTTGGTCAAACTATCACCACGGGTAACCACAGCCTGACGGGCGGCATCCTGGTCTGGATACATTGCAAGCTCCTGCCAGCTTTCCCAGAACTTGTCCATGTTTCCGCGGACAGATATTTCCTCAGGCTCATTGTAAATCTGCACCAGCATGGTGTAATACTTTTCACGGGTCTCCCAGTAGGATTCAACATTGGTCTGGGCAACGATTCTGGTGTCCAAAAGTTCATCCCTCAGACGCTTGACGCTTTCAACATCCGTTCCCTGTCCAATCTGGCCTGCAGTTTCCGCACGCTCCAAATCTGGTCTGTACAACGGATCAAAGGCACGGACATTAACCCTCTGCCTTGTGTATCCCTCGGTGTCAGCGTTTGAAATGTTGTGACCCGCAGTCTGGATCTGCAAACTGTGAGCCATCAAAGACCTCTTACCTATTTCAATTCCACCAAATGAACCAGCCATATCGAACCTCCAGTTCAAGCCCCACAAAATCGGTCCAAAATCAACCAGGGGCAGTAAATTACAGTTTATGGAGTCCCTAAAACCAAAACCTTTAGAAACAACCAAACTATCAGGCATCCCAACTTTTTTAAGACACCATCAACAAGCAAATTTCTGAAAAATCAGAAATCACAAATCAATTGCAAACAAAAACGCATCTTCAAAGCCGTCCAACGACAACTCCGAAAGACATTAGATCAAGGCATCCAGAACAACACTCTCGGCGCTTGGACTCATGATTCTACCGTTGCGACCATAGACCTTTGCCCTAGCCTGAGGGACACAGCTTTCTATAACTCCGTCCACAAATTCCTTTGTGGAAGACACGTATGTAGCCAAGGCTGTGTTCTCAATCTTGCTCCTGGACAACTTGGTTCGGACACTCACATAAACATCCTGAATTCCAGGTTCAAGGTACATGGATTTGTTGTCACCCACATAATTTTCCCTGCACTGATCAAGGTTTACAAAAGCGTCGCTATAAGCTTTCATATTGTTGATTCCAGTCTCCAGCTCCACCCAACGTCTATCACGGACACTGTCATGAATCTTTTTCTGCTGGGTCAACATGCAGTCAAGAACATCGTTCTGGGCATTGAGAATCTGCAAAAGCTCCATGTCCACCACGACTTCCTCATCATCTTCTTCCTGAACCTCATCTTCCGCCTGCGAAAGTTCTGGCTCAACTTTATCATTTTCTTCTATATATTGGTCTTCAATTTCGACCATATCTTTTTCCTCAACAGCCTGGGAAACTTCCACAATCTCTTCCATAACATACCCCTCAAAAGGTTTCCTAAATCGATTATCGGAAAAGTAATCTTTAACATTAGAAAAAAATTTTCAAAAGATTCTAAATTTTGATTCCTACTATAATAAGGAAATCTCTGAAATTGGAATTTTTAGAGGCAACTTTGAAAAGTATTTTTTAGAGATGCCCATAAATGTGTCCCCCATATTTGGCAAGAGGTTTTCTTCCGACAAAACATGACGGCCAAAGAAAAGGAGTCTCCAGAAATCGCAAATCAAGAGCAGCCAAAAATAAAATAAACCATCATCCGCCATAACTTCTATAAAAAATTTCAATTTTTTTTATTTCACCCGTTGACACAAAATCTACTATTTGTTATATTAAATTACATCAAATACACGGTGCCTGTAGTTCAGGGGTAGAATTCCAGATTGTGGATCTGGCTGTCGTGGGTTCGAAACCCACCAGGCACCCTTCCGACTTACGAAAGTGTAGCCGGTAAAAGTCGCGCCCGTAGCTCAACTGGATAGAGCAACGGACTTCGAATCCGTAGGTTGCACGTTCGACCCGTGTCGGGCGCATAAAAGCGAGATGCTTTTGTTAATGGGCGATTAGCTCAGCTGGTAGAGCAACAGACTCTTAATCTGTGGGTCGGGAGTTCGATCCTCCCATCGCTCAAACCAATGAAAATTGGTAAAAGCCGATTAACACTAAGCGCGAGAATGGTGAAATTGGCAGACACGCTAGACTTAGGATCTAGTGCCCTAGGCGTGAGGGTTCAAGTCCCTCTTCTCGCATCAACCGATTGGTTGAAACAATTTGCAGGAATGGCTCAATGGTAGAGCGCGACCTTGCCAAGGTCGATGTTGCGGGTTCGATTCCCGTTTCCTGCTCTAACAGTTTAGGCAGTAACTGAAGAAATCACTGTCAAAACGCAATTTTTTGCAGGAATGGCTCAATGGTAGAGCGCGACCTTGCCAAGGTCGATGTTGCGGGTTCGATTCCCGTTTCCTGCTCTAAATACAAAGCGATTTGGAGTTTTCTGAATCGCTTTTTTTTATATGGTCACCACTAAAAATCCCATTCATGGTTGGTGGTTGCCTAATGATTTTATTTTTAAGGGGACATAAGTGAACGTAACCAAAGAAATCCAGAAGATTGAAAATTCAGCAGTAAAATTGACAGCAACCATCCCACAGGCAGATGTTGAATCAGGATACAAGACAGAATTTGCAAAGTATGCAAAGAATATCCAGCTCCCAGGATTCAGAAAAGGAAAAGTTCCAGCAAAGATCATCGAACAGAAGTACGGTGAGTCATTGAAGTACGAAATCGCAGGTGGACTTATCGACCAGGCATTGAACGAGATTCTCAAGGAAGACGATGCAAAGGATATCCGTCCACTTCCTTACGCACAGCCAAGATTGGAAGGTGACAAGTTCCCAGAGTTGGATTTGACAAAGGATTTCACATTCACAGTGACCTACGATGTTTTCCCAACAGTTGAAGTAAAGAATTTCAGTGGAATCACAATCAAGGAACCACAGGTTGAAGTTACCGACAAGGATCTGGAAGAAGAATTGAAGAACCTCCAGGAACGCAACTCAGCAGTCTTGGACAAGAGCGACGACGCAGCATTGGCAAAGGACGACATCGTTACAATCGACTACAAGGAATTGAATGACGACGGTTCAGTGGTAGATGGAAGCACCCGTGAAGGTTTCGTATTCACAGTTGGTTCAGGAGAAAACATCTACAAGATTGACGATGAAATCATCGGAATGAAGAAAGGTGACTCAAAGGAAATCTCCAAGACTTATGCAGCTGACGACAAAGACCCAGAGCTTGCTGGAAAGACAAAGAAGATCAGCGTGACAATCAAGGCTATCAAAGTAAAGCAACTCCCAGCAATTGATGATGATTTGGCTCAGGACATCAGTGAAAAGTACAAGACATTGGCAGACTTGAAGGATGACCTTACAAAGCAGATGAATGGTGCAAAGGTAAGAAAGTTGGCAGAACTCAAGAGCCAGAGCCTTTTGGAACAGTTGATTGAAAAGAACCCAATCGATTTGCCACAGTCCATGATCAACGCAGAAATTGACGCTCGCTGGAGAATGATCGCACAGCAGTTCCAGACAACACCGGAACAGTTGGAAAAGATGCTCCTTTCATCCGGACAGACAAAGGAAAGCATGGTTGCCCAGTGGACAGGCGATACACAGAAGATGCTCAAGAGCCGTCTTATTGTTGATGCCCTCCTCCGTGAAAAGAACATTTCTGTTACTCCAGAAGAAGTTGAGGCTCAGTACCAGAAGATTGCCGATGAACAGGGAATCACTTTGGATGAAGTAAAGAAGCACTATGACGATCCACGCAACAAGGAATACTTGGTGGATGAAACAAAGGAGAACAAGCTTTACGAAGAGCTTTACAAGGATGTCAAGGTTTCAAAGGGCGACAAGATGTCATTCTCTGATTTGTTTAAGCCAAGGGATGCTCAGTAATAGATTGCTGTCCCGTTAGTACTAGAAAAAAATAATGAGAACAACGGAATGAAATGAGTAAAAAAAACTTGTCGCATTCCGTGTTTTTGTCTATATTTATTATGTGGCATGATAAATCATCGAAAGTAGTTTTATCAAAAAAGTTTCAATTGCGTCGCATCCAGAACTTTTGTCCAATGTCACGGAGCACCACCGCTGAGGCGGATTTTTTATAGGAGACAATAATGACCGAGTACATGAACAACATGGTTCCACATGTTATTGAAAGAAGCGGAAACGGAGAACGTTCTTTTGACCTTTACTCACGACTTTTTAAGGATAGAATCATCTTTGTGGATGGGGAAATCAGGGACGAAACAGCAGACCTTATTGTTGCCCAGCTTTTGTATTTGGAAAGCGAAAATCCTGACAAAGATGTAAGCATGTACATCAACAGCCCTGGAGGATCAGTTACAGCAGGTCTTGCAATCTATGACACGATGCAGTACATCAAGTGCGATGTCCAGACAATTTGCGTGGGACAGGCTGCCAGCATGGGTGCGGTTCTTCTTGCAGGTGGAACCATTGGAAAACGTTACATTCTCCCATCAAGCCGCGTAATGATTCACCAGCCTTGGGGAGGAGCACAGGGACAGGCTTCCGATATCGCGATCCAGGCAAAGGAAATTGGAAGACTCAAGAAGTTGAGCGTAAAATATTTCTCCCAGCAGACTGGCAAACCTGAAGAAGATATCGCAAAGGATATTGAACGAGATTTCTTTATGGATGCCCATGAAGCATTGGATTATGGTATTGTTGACCACATTATGACCAACGGTAAAAAAGGAGATAAAAAGTAATGGCCCGTTTTGGAAAAAGCGACCAGCAGTATTGCGCCTTCTGCGGAAGACCAAGCGATGAAAAAAGAAGAATCGTAAAGGCGCCTAACGAACCTGTGTGCATCTGTGAAAACTGTGTATCCACTTGCCAGGCGATATTGAACGACGAAAAACATTCCCAGGCACCAATCAACATGGAAGATGTCCCTACACCTAAGGAGTTCAAGGAACATTTGGACCAGTATGTGATTGGACAGGACATGGCAAAGAAGGTTCTTTCTGTGGCTGTGTACAACCATTATAAGCAGTTGTCAGTGTCAAAGGAACAGCAGGTCAAGACAGGCATAAAGATTGAAAAATCTAACATCCTTTTGATGGGACCAACCGGTAGCGGTAAAACTTTGCTGGCCAAGACCCTCGCAGAAAAGCTTAACGTTCCTTTCGCTATTGCCGATGCCACAACTTTGACAGAAGCTGGATATGTCGGTGAGGACGTGGAAAATGTTCTTCTGAAATTGATCAACGCAGCGGACGGTGATGTAAGCGCAGCCGAAAGAGGTATCATCTTTATTGACGAAATCGACAAAATCAGTCGCAAAAGCGAGAATATGTCCATTACCCGTGATGTCAGCGGCGAAGGTGTCCAGCAGGCATTGTTGAAGATTCTTGAAGGAACCCACGCATCTGTCCCTCCCCAGGGCGGTAGAAAACATCCTAACCAGGAAATGATCGACATTGACACAACCAATATCCTTTTCATCTGTGGTGGAGCATTCGTAGGGTTGGACAAGATTGTGGAGCAGAGACTTTCATCATCCTCCATCGGTTTTGGAGCGTCGGGAACACGAAGAACAGACGAAGAGAGGATGGAACTTTTGAACCAGGCAACCCCTGACGATTTGGTGAAGTTTGGTCTTATCCCTGAAATAATCGGTCGTCTTCCAATGACCTGCGCACTGAAGGAACTGGACAAGGAA
>JAZUEV010000528.1:0-3550 GCA_045640345.1 Treponema sp. | reverse complement strand
ATGGCTACGATCCGACTTATTTTGGGAAACTTACGGCACAACATTGAGCGTCGTTGACAATGATTTTTTCACCATCAGAAAGTCCAAGACCAAGGCAAGCAAGGCTCATGGCAACACGATGGTCGTCGTAGCTTTCAACAATTCCTCCGTGGAGCTTGAAATCTGGATTGGCCTTTCCATCTTTTGTAAGAGGGGAGTGTCCGTGGATGATCATAAAATCAGGTCCGGTTTCAATCTGGGCGCCAAGTTTTTCCAGCTCCTTTTTCAGGACTTCAATTCTGTCGGTCTCTTTTCTGCGACAAACTGCAATATCTTCTATATAAACAGTGCCTTCCGTAAAACAAGAGATTACAGCCACTGCACAAATTGCGTCTGGATATCCTGAAAGATTTACATGGAGCTGTCCGTTGGGAAGATTTTCTGTTGTAAGCCGACCGATTCCGTCCTTTGATTTTGAAAGTCCGTTGACTGTCAGGGTCTGTTTTTCTTTGTCCCAAACAATGTCAGCGCCAATTGACTGGAGAACCTGAACGATGGCATCATCACCTTGGGTTCCGCTTCCGTCCATGTTGTCAATGACAATGGAACTGTCGCTAATCAATGCAGCAATCAATGGAAATGCCACAGCCTCCCAGTCGCTAGGAATGGTGCAGTCGAATGCGTTGAAAGATTCAGGTCCTTCCACTTTGATTTTCTTGAAATCCGGACTCATTTCAACTTTCGCCCCGACTTTTTCAAGCCACTTCTGGGTCATGGTTAAATATGGAGTTTCCTTTGGGTCTGTGAGTTCAATCTCCAACGGTTTTTTCAATCTAAGAGCCGACATCATCAATCCAGTGATATACTGACTGGAAATGGAGCCTTCAGTTACGATTGGTTTTTCAGGATTGCAGGGACCTTTTACAATCAATGGACATCCTTTGTTGCCTGGTTTTGTGATATGAGCTTGTGCACCCATCTGGTTTATGACGTCCACCACATGATGGACTGGTCTTTTTCTAATGCTGTCGTCCCCTGTGAATACTGACCAACCATCCAAAGTTGCAGCCACTGGTGAAAGAAAATAAAGCAGGGAGCCCGAATTTCCAACATTCACCACATCTTCCGGAAGATGGAGATTTTTTCCTGCACCCTTGACTACCCAATCGTTACCGCTTTTATCCTCGGTTTCCAGATTCAGATTGACTTCTGCTCCAATCAAAGGAACCGCCGCCGCTGTGCTAAGACAGTCTGCGCTTGGCAAAGGATTGTGAATGGTGGAAGTCCCCTCGGCCAAAGTCGCCAAAAGAAGAGCCCTGATTGTATGTGATTTTGATCCTGGAACGCAAATGTGACCTTCCAGACTATGTTTTGTTGCTGTGATTCTCATTCCTATATTTTACCACAGAAAGATGAAAAATGAAAGATGAAAAATATGTGGACTGTTAAATATGGAAGGAAAGATTAAAAATTTTCAGGCACTTGTTGTGGGATAACGTGTCCATAAAAATTAACAGTCGAACTTTACAAAACCATATTTTAAAGAGACATCGTTAGATGGCTTGAATCCGTGTGACAATAGGGCATCTCAAAAAATTGCAATTTTTAATGTTCCCAATATAAAATGAATGTACCACATCGGCACCAAGCAAAAAACTGCTTTTATTTCCTTTGCTACATTCCGATAATTACAAATAAATCTTGGCATTTCTAAAAATACTTTTCTGATATGCCTGAAAAAAGGGACGGACAAAATCCGCACAGGGGTAAAAAATGTTGTATTATCTTGGACAGTGGTTGTCGAATTATTGGGGACCTGCTAGACTTTTGCAATCCTATGGTGTATTGATTGTGGTTGCGTTGTACTTGGGCTTTTTTATTGTGCAAAAGTTTTTACCAAAATTCTATAAGTTTTTGCCAAGCGATCGTGGTCGCGAATTTACTTTGACCGCCGAAGCTGCCAAGGGTAAACCAACCGGTTCTGGTGTGGTTTTTATCAGCATGTTTGTTGTGCTTTGTCTTTTGGTTCTTCCAATGAATCTTCAGATGGGTGGCGTGTTGATTTTGACTTGGCTTATGATGCTCACAGGTTATCTTGATGACAGAAGTACCAACAGCTGGGGTGAATATATTAAGGCGTTCCTTGATTTTGTTATCTGTCTTGCCGCATCCTTTTTGCTTGCATATACAATTGGTAAGGATTCTGGGGACGGAAAAATCCATTTCTGGCTTCCGTTTGTAAAAAATACACTGTCTGTTCCTCTTTGGCTTTATGTGATAATCACCACCATTCTTCTTTGGGCATCGGTCAACACAACCAACTGCACCGACGGAGTTGATGGACTTTCTTCATCCCTTGCACTTTTGGCCCTTATGATTATGGGAATCATCTTCTACGCAATCCTTGGTCATGTTGATATTGCCAACTATCTTTTGGTTCCTCATCTGGAAAACGGAGCGCAGTGGGCTGTTATGACATTCTGTTTGGTCGGTGTACTCATGGGATATCTTTGGCACAACGCTTTTCCAAGTAAAGTTTTGATGGGTGATGCTGGTTCCCGTGCCATGGGATTTTATCTTGGAATCTGCGTGATGATGACTGGAAATCCATTTATGTTCCTTGTGACTTCATCAATCATTTTTGTTGACGGAGGATTGGGACTTTTGAAAGTGGCTCTGAAAAGATTCCTCCACATAAACATTTTCACCAATGTCCGATTCCCTCTTCACGACCATGTTCGCAAAAATCGTGGATGGTCACCTGCTCAGGTTCTTATAAAATTTGTGGCCCTGCAGATTTTGATTTCCGTAGCAGTTTTGGGATTGTTCCTAAAGATTCGCTAAATGTAAACAATTTATCATTTCCCTGAAATTGGACTTTGATTCAGCTTCGGGGATTTTTTTACCATAAAAGTTGTAGCCCGTTTTCTGCGTATTGAGTGAATTTTGTGTCCTTGCTTAAAAGTGTCAGACCGTTTTTTATTGCCGTGTGAATAAGCATCCTGTCAAAAGGATCCCGATGATTTTTTTTGACGGGAAGGTCTGTGTATCCAATATAGTCGTATTCGTCTGGCACAAGAATGTTGAAATCCTGTTGTCTAGCAAAATTTGGAAAATGATAAATATTATAAGGTTCAAGTGTAATTTTTTTGTGTTGATGTTTTATGGCAATTTCCCAAAAAGTGATAGAACTGACATAGATTTTATTTTCAGAATTGCTTAGAATATTATAAACTGTTGGACTTAATTTTTCAATGTCCAGCAAAGACCAAATAAAAGTATGAGTGTCCAGTAAATATTTCAAATTTCCTCCAATTCATCTAATGATTCGACACCAAAGAATTCTTCCAAGGTGATTTTTCCGTCGCCAACTTCAGAAAATGTTACTTTTCCGTTTAAGGTCCCCAATTTTCTTGGTGGCTTTTTTTTGTTTTCAATGGCAGTAATTATTGCGACAGGTTTTTTCCCGCGACCGTAAAGGACTTCCACGTCGTTCCCTTTTTGAATTTCTGCCAGAACCATGGAAAATTGAGCCTTCAAATCTCCTACTGTCATCTGCATCATTTTGGTA
>JAZUEV010000527.1:0-4356 GCA_045640345.1 Treponema sp. | reverse complement strand
GACGCAACGCCCACAGCACATCTTCCATTTGATACTTTTCAATAAAAAGTTCCCTCAGCTCATCGAAGGCGGAAGATTTTTCCTTGTTAAAGGCGGACATCAGTTCCTGAATATACTGACAGTCCAACCTGTAGTCGTTATACTGCTGGTCTTTTACCGATGGCACTTTGTCGTACCAGGAAAGAGGTCCAGATGCGGTCATGGATTCTATGTTTGGCCATTTTGAATAATTGACGAGGCTGTAAGGAGAAGTGTCCACAATAGATGGCATATCTTTTTCCTTAAAACAGAGGGCCGCCCCTATGTCCTTGAGATTGTCGTAGTCATAATAATGGAGCAAGGCGATCAGCACTGGAGAAGGTTTTTCATAGGTGCACAAAAGTTTTTTAAATTGCTCGATAAATGTGGACGTGGCTTCCTGCTCCAATTTTTTTGCAAGAATAGAACCTGGAACCGCTGGAACTTCGGATTTAAAAACCAAGGTCCATAATTCCTGCAGGGTACGGACATTGAAAAGTTCCCTAGCTTTGTTGCCGATATATGATGAAGCCAAGATACCGCTTGAACGGGCATAGATATATGCGTCCGCGGCAGATTTATCCATTGCCATAAACACGTCCTATGCGGAAATCACTTTGTCCAGAAGCTGGCTGAAGCCGTCGAAATCTTTTTTTGTAGCCTCAAGTTCAGCCTTGAAGGATGCCAATTTTTCTTCCATCTGAGTCTGGATTGCTTTTTTTTGGTTCTCCACCGACAGATCCAAATCCTTCATAAAGGAAGAATATTTTTCCTTGAAAATAGAGTCAGCCTGGGCTCTTGCGGATGCAATTTTCTTGTCCGCCTCTTCCTGAACCTTTATGGCAGTCTCAGAAGCTTCTTTTTCAATATCCAAAAGATGCTGGATTACGTCCATTTCTTCACTCATCTATTTTCTCCTAGGCTCAAAACTCTCAGACATGATTCAACCCCAAGCAACTAAAGCACCTGAGGTTGAAACAATTTCCCAGTCAAATGCGGGGTCTTATTTTAGATAGCTCCTCCATCTTTGAACGAACAAAGAAGGTCGTATACTTCCTGAGGGGTCTTTTTTTCCATGACTTCTTTCAGGAATGTAGGACTTTGAAGGACGGTGGAAAGTTCCTTTAACACTGAAAGATGCATCTCAGGTTTCTCAGGATTACAAAGAACCATGAAAACCAGATGCACTGGAGTCTTGTCCAAGGAGTCATAGTCAATACCCTTGTGGCTTATTCCAATAGCTCCAAGAACTTCTTCAACAGTGGAACAGTTTCCATGGGGAACAGCAATACTATGCATAATCCCCGTACTCATCTTGGACTCTCTTTCACGGAGCGCTTCCAAAGCTTCAGCTCTTTCCACTTCTGGATGAACCCGAACAATGGCTTCAACCATTTCCTCAAAAAGTTCATCCTTATCGACGCTCTCAAGATCCATGACCACGGTCTTAGGAGAAAATCCCCATTCAAGTATCATAAAAGACTCCTTTGGGTCTAAAGTTTACTCTGTCACTTCCGCTTCAACAACTTCTGATTCTACTACAGGAGCTGATTCTTCAACCTTTGTCTCTTCCTCTTCAAACCAGCTTGTGGTTGATGAAGATTCAGCAGATCCCTGAACCTCTGTAGCAGTCTCTACCATCTGAAGACTATCATCTGCAGGAGTCTTGTTCAGGAAAGCCAAAACAAAGATAATTACAAAGAAAAGTCCTACAAAAACTCCTGTGGTCTTTGACAAAACACTTGCCGAATGGGAACCAAAAGCCGTGGTCTGTCCACCACCAAAAGCTACACCCATTCCATTTGACTCTTCGTTCTGGACAAGGACCATCAGAACCAAAAGGACAGCGATAACAACAAATGCAACCAACAGGATTGTTTTTACAATATTCATTTTAAATCTCCAGTTACACAGAAAACGCATCCACGCAATCTGCGAATTTCTATAGAAAATTACAATTTATAATATCAGAAAACTATCCCATAGTCAAGGATTTTGAGAAACTACGAAAACACTTTTATGAACATCTCTAAAAAGTATTTTTCAGCGATGCCCTTGACATATAAGCATTTTTCATACAGAATTTAAGGTATGCAAGGTCTCATACTTAATGGAAGCAAAAATGTTTTTGAAGTTGAATGCGAAGACGGTCTGGTCCGTGACTGCGCTTTCAAGGGAAAAGTTTTTAAGGCAAGTCAAGGCTATTACAATCCTTTGGCGCCGGGGGATGTGGTTGAATTGGACGACGAATCCCTGGAAGAGGACAAGGGTTTGATCGTTGATTTGGTGCCCCGCAAAAACGAATTCGTCCGATGGAACATAAAAAAAAGAGAACCTCAACTTTTGGCGGCCAACCTGGATTATCTTTTGATCGTCACAACACCGGACCAGCCACCCTTTAGACCAAGATTTATTGACAGGGCATTGGCCCAAGCGGAATATGAAAAAATCACTCCTGTAATCGTCTGCAACAAATACGACCTGAAGGAATCCCAGGAAGAGGATTTTCAGAACAGACTTTCAGCATGGGAGTCGGCAGGCTATAAGGTCCTTCGTCTAAGCGCAAAGACTGGTGAAGGATTGGAAGAACTTGCAGGACTTCTGGAGAATCATCTTTCCGCATTGGTTGGTCAAAGCGGCGTTGGAAAAAGTTCCCTCATCAATGTGCTGGACAACAACGTGGTTCTAAAAACAGGAAGCCTCAGCCAGAAATATGGTCGAGGAACCCACACCACCACAAAGGGAAGCCTTATGCACATCGAACTGGATGAAGCCCTGGTTGGTGGAATCCAAGGTATGACCGCCGATATAATCGACACTCCAGGGGTTAGACGATTTTTGCTTCACGATATTTCCGCAGACAACCTGCAGCTTTATTTTCCTGAATTCAAGCCGTTCTTGGGCAAATGTGGATTCGGCATGAGCTGTTCCCACACCCACGAAAAAAATTGCGCCATAATTCAGGCAGTGGATGATGGAAAAATCAGTCCGGAAAGATTTGACAGTTGGCAGCGAATAATCGAGGAAATGAACACAGGCACATGGGATGATTAGTCCCATAAATTTTTACGGTTGTCTCTGAAAACTGTTTTTAGAGATGCGGTATCTATTATTCTATTATATAGAAGAGAATTGAAAAATTGGTTATTCCCCAGGACCAAAGTTTTGGGGATGGCCTTTATGATTTGATAAATTCCAGCTCTTAGGAAAAATATATGCTCAAAGTTACACCCATAACAAAAAAATCTGAATCCACTCTCCCACCCCACGAACTTCTGCAGGGAAAAAGACATCTGACTGCCAAGGAAGTCTATACGCTTATCCAGAACAGAAATATATCAAGCGATCCTGACTGGCAAAACATATATGTAAGCGACACGCCCGGAGAGTTTTGTGCCGACCAGATTGTCCAAAGCGAATTCTCTGGGTGGGTTGTGCTTGGAGTGATACGTCCTGCCACGCTAAAATTCCACGACCTTGAACTTAAGACCGGAATCTACAGATCGGTTTTGAATAATGTCCAGACTGGAGACGACTGTGTCCTTCACAACGTAAGCTACCTGAGCAACTACCGCATCGGAAACAGGGTCATGCTTTTCAATATCCAGGAGATGAGCTGCACCAACCATTCCAAATTCGGTGAAGGTGTGCTGAAGGATGGGGAGCCTGAGTCAAACAGAGTATGGGTCGGAGTTGGAAATGAAAACGACCAAAGAGGAGTCCTTCCATTTGCAGAAATGATTCCAGCGGACGCTTACATTTGGTCACGTTACAGGGAAGACAAAAAACTTATGTCCCGATTTATTGAACTGACGGAATGGGGAAAGGACAAAGAAAACAACACATTTGGAATCGTGGAAGATGATGCTGTCATCAAAAACTGCACACTCCTTAAGGACGCTAAAATAGGAAAATGCGCATACATCAAGGGGGCGTTCAAACTTAAAAACATAACCATGCTTTCATCCGAGGACGAACCATCCCAGATTGGAGAAGGGGTCGAGTTGGTCAACGGAATAATGGGATACGGTAGCCATGTGTTCTATCAGGCTGTGGCTGTCCGATTTGTCATTGGAAGGAACTGTCATCTGAAATATGGTGGACGGCTTTTAAATTCGGTCCTGGGTGATAATTCCACCGTATCTTGCTGTGAACTTTTGAACAACCTCATATTCCCTTTCCATGAGCAGCACCACAATTCATCTTTCCTGATAGCATCCACCGTCATGGGTCAAAGCAACATCGCATCGGCGGCGACAATTGGATCCAACCACAACTCCCGTTCCCCTGATGGAGAAATGATAGCGGGTCGTGGATTTTGGCCAGGTCTTTGTTCTG
>JAZUEV010000526.1:0-4138 GCA_045640345.1 Treponema sp. | reverse complement strand
GGTCGTTCTTGAGATTTCTCCACGCGCTTCGCTTGGTCGAAATGACATCTATGAAAATTGTCACTTGATTGGGATGATTTGAAAAGCAGGATGGCAGGTTGATTAAAAACGTCATGCTGAATTTATTTCAGCGTCTCATAGAACAACTGTCATTTCGACTGGAGGATGCGAAGCTGACGGAATGGAGAAATCTAAAAACGATGGTCGTTCTTGAGATTTCTCCACGCGCTTCGCTTGGTCGAAATGACATCTATGAAAATTGTCACTTGATTGGGATGATTAAAAAAACACACGGATTTGTTCGCATCTAACGATGCTCACGGATTATTGGAATTGACTAATGAAGTGGTTTTGATAATTTTTGTTATACAAATAAAAGTCGTGAGGGGCGTTAACCCCGAACAAATCCGTTTGTTAATTCACACTTACAAGTGTCTGGAAATTTATAAGCGGTCCTCACAAAAACAAAAGTCCAGCTTGGGTCCAAATGATAGCATTAATAAAAAAATCCCCTTGCCATGTTTCAGACAAAGGGCGTTGCGGGGAATGTGTCCCCGCTGGAAGGGGTGTGGTGAAGACAACTTTCGTTGGCTGAACCCAGGGGGAGGGCTCTCCCCCTCACCTTTTTATTTTTCATAAATCTGGTCAAAAATTCCACCGTCTGCAAAATGTTCGTTCTGTGCTTTTGCCCATCCACCAAAATCTGCAATGGTCACAAGACTTACATTCAAATCAAAGACGCTTGCAAATTCTTTTAGGATTTCTGGATTTGAAGGTCGATAGAAATTTTGTCCTTCAATTCTCTGGGCTTCATCCGAATAAAGATAATTCAAATATTCGGTTGCGACTTGGCGGGTCTTTCTAAAATCAACAACCTCGTCAACAATTGCCACGCTTGGTTGTGCCAAAATCGAAATGCTTGGCGTAATGATTTCATATCCATCAGGGTCTTCGGCAATCGATAGGAACGCTTCGTTTTCCCATGCCAAAAGAACATCACCCTGCTTGTTTTGGACAAAACTGTTTGTTGCTCCACGGGCACCAGAATCAAGAACGACTACATTTTTATAAAGGTCCTTGATAAAATTTTTTGCGTCAAGTCCATGCTGTTCTGCATAAGCCCAAGCCGCAAGATAATTCCACCTGGCACCACCAGATGTTTTTGGATTAGGGGTGATTACACCGACACCAGGTTTTACAATATCGTCCCAGTCTTTTATGTTTTTTGGATTTCCTTTGCGAACCAAGAAAACAATTGTTGATGTATAAGGTGAAGATTCCAGTGGAAATTTGTTTACCCAATTTTTATCTGTGATTCGACCAGCGTCTGCAATTGCCTGGACATCCCATTCGAGTGCGAGTGTTACAACGTCCGCATCATTTCCGTTTGCAACTTCAAGAGCCTGTTTTCCTGAACCACCATGACTTTGGGCAATCTCCACTTCCACACCAGTTTTTTCAAAATAATATTTTGCGAAAGCCTGATTATAAGCTTGGTAGAGTTCGCGTGTTGGATCATAAGAAACATTTGTCAGAGAAATTTTTTTACTAGAGGCGTCTTTTTTTTCGCAACCAGTAAAAGCTCCCATCATAGAAATCAATCCCACAGCAACGCTGATTTTTACAAACAAAGACTTTTTCATTTTAACCTCCTATGAAAATTTCTTTTTATTTTTTATTTTTCCTACTGATTTAATAGGTAATACTAACTTACAATTATTTTCCTACTTAGTCAATAGGTTTTAATAAATATTTTTATTTTTTTTGTTGACGATTATTTATATCATCATGCTGATTTTTTTTGTATCGCACAGAACAACTGTCATTTCGACTGGAGGAAGCGAAGCTGACGGAATGGAGAAATCTAAAAACAATGGTCGTTCTTGAGATTTCTCCACGCGCTTCGCTTGGTCGAAATGACATTGACGAGGGATGTCGTTTGGTCGAGATGACATCAATAAGATCTGTCACTTACCAAAATGACATTTATGAAAATTGTCGCTTGGTTGGAATTACACGAACAAAGGTTGGCACTTGATTGGATTGATTATAAAACACACGGATTTGTTCGCATCTAACGATGCTCACGGATTATTGAAATTTACAAATGAAGTGGTTTTAATAATTTTTTCAAATAAAAGTCATGAGGGGCGTTAACCCCGAACAAATCCGTTTGTTAATTCCCCTACAAGTATCTGGAAATTTTTAATCGGTCCTTACAAAAATAACAGTCACAAAAATGAGTGTCGTAAATTAATCAATCGGTCCTTTCAAAAACAAAAGTCCAGTATTGGTCAATAAAAGATCCCGAAATAAATTCGGGATGACAGAAATAATAAATTCAGAATGACGAAGATAATAAATTCAGCATTTGCGAATTAAATAAAATAATCGTAGCCTACAAATTCTTTATTTTTTTCAACAAGGGATTGGAGACTCATGTTGTCGAGATAATTATTTATTCTTTTATCAAAATCATGCCAGAAAAAATCGTTTCCAACATTCGAGACTGTTTTTCCATCACCGCTTGAACGAACTGAAATCTCACCTTCCGTTGAGCGAAGAATTTCACCAATGGAATATTCAGATATTTTTTTTGTTAATTTATATCCACCGTTACTGCCACGCACTCCCACGACCAAACCAGACTTGCTTAATTGAATCAAAATCTGCTCCAAATATTTTGTTGAAAGATTATGTCTGTGGGACAAAATTTTCAGTGGCGTAAATTTTTCAGGATCCTGTTCAGCTAGGCTTGTCATTATCAAAAGTGCATACTGACCACGGGTAGAAATCTTTAGCATTTTAAAATCCTTTTTCAATTAATCAATTTTTATTTAGGCAATTCGAAATCCCTTAATCAACCAAGTGAGACTGTTGATTAAGAGATTATGAAATTCAGCATGACAGAGTTTTTAAGACAGCTTTATTTTTTCACTTTTCATTAATCACTGAACAAGGCTGTTGAAAGATATCTGTCACCAGTGTCCGGAAGAAGAACCACAATAGTTTTTCCTTTGCTTTCTGGTCGTTTAGCAATTTCTATGGCAGCCCACAACGCAGCTCCAGATGAAATACCAACCAGGACTCCTTCTTTTTTACCAATAAGTTTCCCTGTGGCAAAAGCGTTGGCATCCTGCACCCTAATGATTTCGTCATAGATTTTTGTGTCCAGAACATCGGGAACAAATCCTGCTCCAATTCCCTGAATCTTGTGTGGTCCGGCATTGCCTGTGGAAAGGACTGGAGATGTGTCAGGCTCGATCGCGGCAACCTTTATGTTTGCATTTTTTGATTTCAAGAATTTTCCCGTGCCAGTTACTGTTCCACCGGTTCCAACTCCAGCCACAAACCAATCAATCTGTCCATCAGTGTCTTCCCAAATTTCTGGACCCGTCGTTTCAAAGTGAGCCTGTGGATTTGAAGGATTTACAAACTGACCTGGGACAAATGAATTTGGAATTTCTTTTGCAAGTTCCTCAGCTTTTGCAATGGCACCTTTCATTCCCTTCGCTCCTTCAGTAAGAACAAGCTCCGCGCCATAGGCTTTAAGAATCTGTCTGCGTTCGATGGACATTGTTTCAGGCATGACGATTATGATTCTATAACCACGGGCTGTGGCCACACTTGCAAGACCGATTCCTGTGTTTCCAGAAGTCGGCTCAATGATAACAGACCCCTTCTTTAATTTACCGTTTGCTTCGGCATCGTCAATCATTTTTTTTGCAACACGGTCTTTCACTGAACCAGCTGGATTAAAATATTCAAGCTTGGCATAGACCTTCGCCTTCAAATCAAATTCCTTTTCGATATTCGACAACTCCAACAATGGTGTGTGCCCCACAAGCTGATCAACTGATGTATAAATCTTTGACATAATTAAACTCCTTGCAAAATGATTGATAACATTTTTTCCTATGTAATCAGTAGGTATATAAATGTTATACACCGATTTTACCTACTAAGTCAATAGGTTATTAAAAATATATTTATCTTTTTTACAGGTTATGGAAACTATTGGTAGTTAAGATACTGTGCGAAAGTCGAATGCTAATAAACTCAGCGTCTCATAGAACAACTGTCATTTCGACTGGAGGATGCGAAGCTGACGGAATGGAGAAATCTAAAAACGATGGTC
>JAZUEV010000525.1:0-9337 GCA_045640345.1 Treponema sp. | reverse complement strand
GATAAAACTGTTTTTAAAATAAATGCAGTTTTTAAAATAGATATGCGGTTGTACAAACGGTCGCATTGGTTTCTCAGGTTTGGTCACTGGCTTTTGTAAAGGCTGGCGATTTTTTTTATTTTTTGTCAAATTTTTGGATTTGGCATTGCAAGGAGGAAGATATGAAATTTTTTGATACACATGCTCACATCGGTTTGATTTATGAAGACACAATGAGTCAATTTAAAGTGATTCAGCAGGCAAAACTTGCGGGGGTCAGTCGAATTATCAGCATAAACAATGGTCTTCCTGAGTTCAAAAAAGAATATGCGGCTCTAAAAAATACCAAGGGAATCTATCATGCTGTTGGTGTAAGTCCATTGGAAGTCGTGAACCCAGGTCGTGGATGGATTGCGACTATCGAGGAAAGTCTCAAACTGCCAAACGTGGTTGCCATTGGAGAGACAGGTTTGGATTATTCGTTGAAGAAGGATGATAAAGGTCGTCCATTGAAAAGTCCAAGCGGCGGAAATATTATGAAGTATGGTGAAAAGAAAAACCAGATTGAACTTTTTATCACCCAACTGGAACTTGCCCATAAACATAATGTGCCTGTAATCATCCACAACAGGGACGCTGGTCAGGATATTTTTGAGATTTTGAAAACTCGATTGCCAGAAAAAGGAGCGATTTTCCACTGCTATAGTGAGGACGCGGCTTATGCAAAAAAATGTTTGGCGGCTGGATTGAATGTCTATTTTTCTTTCGCCGGAAATTTGACCTACAGAAATTCTCGAAATCTCCATGAAACTGTTATGGCTATTCCGAGAGATAGAATTTTGATTGAAACAGAAAGTCCGTTCATGGCTCCTTCAGAATATCAGAAGCCTGGAAAAAAAGTTCGTTCCATGCCTGCTTATTTGACATCCACTGCAAAATTCCTGTCAGAGATTTTTGATGAGGATATGGAAGTCACTGCCGCCCAGCTTTGGACAAACTCTTGCAAAATTTTCAATCTTCCGGAGTAAAAGATGGAACTGTATCATCCGGTCAAAATTGGTTGTGTGGAGTTGCCAGGAAATTTGTTCTTGGCCCCCATTGCTGGTTATAGCGATATGGCTTTTCGTTCCCTGTGTGTCGAGCAGGGAGCGTCCTTTTGCACTACGGAAATGGTTTCTGCGGAAGCTTTGACAAGGGGTTCGGACAAAACGGTTGAACTTATGGAAAAAGCTCCTAATGAAAAAGATTATTCTGTCCAGATTTTTGGTGGAAATGCGGATGTCATGTACAGGGCAACAAAAATGGTTATGGAAATGACCAGCTGCACCACTATTGATATTAATGGTGGTTGTCCTGTGCCAAAAATTGTCAAGTCCGGGGCAGGAAGCATGTTGACTCGTGAACCTGAGCGTCTATATGCCATAGTCAGTGCCGTAAAACAAGCGTCCCAGGAATATTCGGCTGACCATCCAGAACGAGGGGTTGTGCCTGTGACTGTCAAAATCAGAAGCGGTTGGGATTCCACACATCTGACATGGAAAGAAGCTGGGGATGCGGCAATAAAGGCAGGTGCGGACGCTATTACCATCCATGCAAGAACCAGGGCTCAAGGATACGAAGGAAAGGCGGACTGGAACATTCAAAAACAGTTGGTAGATTTTGTGGCGGGACGAATTCCTGTGTTTGGAAGTGGAGATGCCCATACCCCTGAAACTGCAAAACAAATGTTGGAGGAGACCGGTGTCGATGGAGTGATGTTTGCCCGTGGAGCTATGGGAGACCCCTTTTTATTTAAAAGAACCATCCAATATTTAACAACTGGAGAATATTCTGCCGAAACTATAAAAGAGAGACTGGACGCTGGTTTCAGGGAACTGGAATTGAATGTCCAAAAAAAAGGCGAAACTGGAGCTTGCCTGTACATGCGAAAAAAGTTTTGTGCATACAGTTCTGGAATCAGAGGCGGGGCAAAGTTGAGACAACAGGTTGTTAATGCCAGCACCGTTGAAGAATATCGCAATATTTTTAATCCTTTTATGGGTGAGTGTTAATATGTCGTTTTTTAAAAGTATATCAGAGTTTTTTCAATCTATCTTTATGGCTTCGTCACCGGAGATTAAGCAGAGACAAGTTTTGCGAAAACTGGAGTCCGAACTAAAAAATTCAGAACCTCGTGTCTATAGGGATGGTGCTGTCTTGCCAGCTTTTGCCGATGCTCTTAGAATCCTTTTTGAAAATACAAAACCAATCTGGGATATTTTGTCCGACACAATCTGTACTTCCGATTTGGAAAGAAACCATCGATTCACGGAGCAGTTGCTTTTGACTGGATTCCCGGAAGAGATTCAGGAAATATTGTCCTCGTTGGCTTATGAAAAAAGAAAGAATCGTGCAAGGGAAGCTGAATCCATGTCCAGATTTATGGAATCGGAGCATCGTCAGTTGGAAAAGGTCGTTAAATATTTAAACACACCTGAGTTCTCCAAAATCGATTTGGTCTTGGACAATATCAAGCAGCTTTATGATGTTTGCAACTTTCAATACATGGCTGTCCTTCGTGTGTTTGACAGGGACTATGTTACAGGTGCCATACCAAATTTCCAGGCCATACCGATTGATCTGCTTGAAAATCAACTGGAGGAACTTTATTATGTCACATCCGGCTTGGGCATAACCAAATCCACAAGCAATGCCATTTGTGCTCTCCAACAGCTTAGGATGAATTCACCTGTGTCAAAATCGGCGGAAGAAAAAATTCAGGACCACTTGAAAAAGATTCAGTCTATAGTTCATCAGGTAATGAACACCCAGAGTCTTAAAAAATTGATCCAGGTATCCAAAAAAGATCCGACCTACGAACCAAAAAAGGCAATCTACAGAGAAGAGTCCAGACGAAAATATGCAGAATATTTGGAAATCAGATTCCAGGCAGACGGTTCTCGTTTGAAGGGCGAACTTCAGGATGAAATAATCTTCAATGATCTTCAACAGCTTTTTGGAACTCAAAATCTTTTGCCTCTTGCGGGATACAACTTTGAGATGAACAATGTTTTGGTCCAGAGTACAGCAACTTCTTTCAATTTTGTCATGCCTATGCAGATTCTGAAAACTTTTGTGGCCTTGTACTACACCGAACATGTAAAACCTTTGCTCAACGATATCGTTATTGAAGGATATTTTACAAATCCTGCGTACAAAAGTGAATTCTCTTCATACGTTTATGCTTTGAACGAAACAACCGAGCGTATAGCACATTTTGAAAAGAAATTCCAGCGTAATGAGGAATTCGATGAGGCCATAATCACCAGCATGATAAAGGACAGCCATAAGGATAATCTTTTTGTTGGTCGCCTAAAAGAATTGGTTGAAAAAATCAATCGAACAGCAAAAGACTTGATTCAGTCGGAAGTTGCCAGCGTGTTCCATGTTTATAAAATTTGTGGAGACATCTTGGTTGAGTCCAAAAAAGCTCATTCCGATTCCATTGAGAATTTGAAAGTCCTTATGTTGTCATCCAGAAATCAAGGAAATACAGAAACTTTGGAAAAACAACATCATTTGTGGTCAGTTTTCCTTGAAATTATGCGAAATTATGTTATTATAAATACAGTGGAGAAAAAATAGGACATCGCTGCAAATTGAATTTTGAGGGATTCCAATAGTAAAGACCAGAGAGGAGCAAGCAAATGGACCAAGCGCCCCATGTAAACGATATAGAAAACTTCTCAAAAGCCGCCGAGCAGTATGAAAAGCAGATTTATGATTTGCAACAGATGCTTGAAATTACTCGCTCCCTTTGTTCTACCATTGAGTTGAACAAGCTTATTGAATCTATTGTTTATGTAAGCATGGCTCAGATGAGAGTCTTGGGGGCAGGAATTTTTGTTCTCAGCATGGAGGATTCTTCAAAATTTGTGTTGGGAAACAATCATAGCGGTCTTGAACTTGATTCGTCCTTGGATTATACAATCTCCATGGATTCCAAACTGGTTGAAAAAATCTCCAACGAGCGTACAGGTTGCTATACTATCCAGAAACTTGCTGAACTTTTGAATGGTTCGGAAAACGATGGACTAAGGATTCTTCAAAGTCTAAAACCTTCATTGGTGGTTCCTCTTATTTTGAAAAACCGTCTCAACGGTATCCTGATTTTGGGTGAAAGAATTGGGGCGGCCTTTGGTGAAGGGGATTATGACACCTACGAACAAAAAGAGATTTGCACTATAGCTGATTTGGCGGCAATCGCAGTCAACAATGCATCTTTGGTTGAAAAATCTTCCACAGATATGATGACCCGCCTTAAGTTGAAGTACTATTTTTTCAATGTCCTTACTGACAAACTTGATGCAGCGGCCGTTGATGGTAGCAATGTCAGTGTTATGATGTTCGATATTGATTTCTTCAAAAAATTCAACGACACCTATGGACATGCCTGTGGTGACTATGTTTTGATTGAAGTCGCAAAAATAATCAAGGATTCTGTTGGCGAAAAGGATTTGGCATCTCGCTACGGTGGTGAAGAGTTCACTTTGATGATGGATAAGACCTCTCCAGAACTAGCTATGCAGATGGCAGAAAAAATCCGTTGCAGCATTGAATCTCACGACTTTTTCTATCAAGACCAGCACATGAAGGTGACAATTTCCGTGGGTGTATCTATTTTTGATAAAAATAAAAATCTAGTGAATTCTCCAAAAGCTTTGGTTGAACAAGCTGACCAGGCTCTCTATGTTTCAAAACGAAGTGGACGAAATCGGGTCACCATGGCCACAAAGGAACTTTTGGATTCATTGGCACAGTCGGAATAAAATGACGGGAATTAGAAAACCTTTCAAATATCGTTACTGGAATGTGACGCTTTGGTTGATTATTTTAAACACAATAATTTTTGCCTTGGACTTTATCTTAGAGAGAATGTTTGGCTTTAATCTGGCTGCTCTCTTTGGTTTGAACTTTATTAGATTTTTAAAGGGACACTATTATTTTCAGCCGGTTACCTATATGTTCATCCACGGCGATATGTGGCATCTGTTGTTCAACATGTTGGCACTTTTTTTCTTTGGATTTCCTACCGAAAAAGTAATAGGGAGTAAGGAATTTATCCTTTTGTATCTGCTGTGCGGAATATTGATTGGATTAACGTCCTTGGGGATATCTTATGCGGTCATCAGGTTTGCAACTACTATAGAGGTTATCTACATCGCCCAATATTCAGTTTTGATTGGAGCAAGTGGTGCCATCTATTCTGTTTTGTTGACCTATGCAGTGTGTTTTCCAACATCGAAAATCTATATCTGGGGAATAATCCCTGTTCCGGCTCCGTTACTAATTCTGATTTATGTGGTTATTGAATTTGTAGGTCAGTTCAAGGGAAGCTCCAATATTGCGCATTATGCTCATCTTTTGGGATTCTTTTTTGCTTGGCTCTATCTAATCATCAGAATGGGGATAAGACCAATAAAAGTATGGAAAGACGCTTACAGAAGATAAAACTTTTGATTGTGGCACTGTTTTTGTTGCCGAACATGATTTTTGCTCAACAACCGTCTCAGAAAGAGAAAATCAGGATTCAGATTTGGTCTGAGCTTGATGCTTTTCCTGGTAGTTTTGAAGAAAATGATTCCGATTTATCCAATCAATCTTCAAGCGATATGGACAACAATAAGGAAGCTGATTCCCAAAGAGCCAGGGACTTGATGATTTTTGGATTCGCCATCAATCGAGCTAAGGAAATCAGTCCCTATCTTCTTGGAGGAATGCTCAGTGGATGGGAATTTGAGTATGTCCCTTATGACAAGACTCGCGGTGTGCAAGAGTTTTTTGAACTGACGGAGATTGAACCTTTTAATCCAAAGGTGAACACAATCCATTATAAAGAGCCTGCTCCAGTGGAAGATAGGTTGGTTTGTTGGGTTGAATGTGAAAGGACTGAAGTTCAAAAACTGTCATACCTAAGGTGGAACTCTATTCTTCATCCAAGATTGAAGGGTCATGGGACTGCTTCAGTGGAAGATGGGTTTGAGGGAATAAAAAAAGCGTGTTCCGATGCGGCAAAAAATGCTGTCAGGGAATATTGGCGTGGGATAGTAAAAAATAAACCAAAAGAAATTTTGGGAAAATTGTTACTTATTCAGAATCCACGCATTTATATTTATGAAGGTCAATACGTTGTAGACCTTGATTTTTTTCTAGAATCTGATAAAATAACAAGCTACAGTTATTATTGAAAGATAGGGTAGGAGGAAAATATGAAAAAGCTCGTAGTTCTTTGTGCAATGGCTTTGTTTGCTGTGGGAGCAATTTTTGCCCAGACAAGTGTAAAGGAAGCTGCTAATCCACCGGTAGATATTTCTACTATGGTTCGACAGATCCAGGATGAATATGCAGTTTTCCACCCAACCGCCGCTAATGTGGAATTGGATTTGGAGTACACACCGCTTACTGGGGAAGTAATTGTTAACTATACATGTATGGCAGCAAGTTTTGATCAGGGTGAAGCAATGAATACAATCGATGCAATCCTTGAAGACTTTGGTGCTGAAAACCAGTTCACAAGAAAGCCAGCGTTTGTAAGAAAGGATAGAACCCGCTATTACAAGGACGAAAGAGGCTTGAGAATGGCTAGCTACAGAAGATGCGTTCGTTACGACGTTCGCTAGTTCTGGATAAAAATTAATTTAATGGTTACGTTCCGGTGTTCATCATCGGTTCGTAACATTGAATAAATCCTGGGCATCCTTAAAAATCCATGGCTCTGAGAATTCATTGACAAGTGGATAAAGGATTTTGGTTTTCGAAAATTCGGTGTCTCAAAACATTGGTTTTCAAGGTTGCCTTAAGGAATGAAAATTTATAAATTTCGCCTTGGTTTTGACATCCATTGGTGGAAATTTTAAGTGGCTCTTAGGAGATTCCCATGTGTTTTGCGTGGGGATTTAATCTATTTTAAATGATTTTGGATTTCCGAAATCGAAGTTTGGTAAAAATGACTGACATTAAGAATCTGCACCCACTGGAAATCAAGGTGCTTTTGAAGTATGGCAAGGATGATAAACTGACTTCCGAAAAATTGCAGTCCGAATTGGGTTACAAGGAAGGTCACGCTAATCAGGCATTCAGTTGGCTTTCTGGAAAGGGACTTTTGAAAGAAGTGTCCAGAGTTCCCCACACATATTATGAACTGAGTGATTATGGAAAAAAACTTGCAAGCGATGGCAGCATTGAAGTCCGAATCATCAATTATTTGAAAGACAATGGCGCTCACCAGCTTCCAGAAATTGCCCAGGCTTTGGGACTTGAAGGAAAGGATGTTGGTTCAGCATTTGGTTCTATGAAAAAAGATGGTCTTGTAAAGATGGACGGTGGAAAAGCTGAATACACAGGAGCACCACTTCCAGAACGCATGGCCATTACAGATGAAATCATCAAAAAGGCTGCCGCAAAGGAAAACTGTCTTTTGGAATCAACTGAGCTTTCTGCTAAAGAAAGTGAAGTTATTGCAACATTGACAAAAAAACGTGGAATCAGTGACACTGCGTTTAAGACAATCGAGCGTGAGACTGTTACTTTCCAGTTGACTGGAGAATTTGAACAGGTTGTACAACAGTTGAAGTCTGCTGGAATCACAGGTAATGAAATCGGTGAAGTTACACCAAACATGTTGGCTAGCGGTGACTGGAGAAAAGGAACTTTCCGTGGTTACAATATCAACATTCCACCTGCACGTATTATTCCAGGTCGCACAAATCCTTATGTCCAGTTTCTTGAAAGTGTTAAGGACAAACTTTGTGCACTTGGTTTCCAGGAATTTGATGGTCCATTGGTAGAAACAGAGTTCTGGAATGGAGACGCTTTGTTTATGCCTCAGTTCCATGCAGCCCGTGACATCCACGATGTTTACAGAATCAAAAACCCAACCCATGCAAAATATATTGAAGAACCATATTTGACAAATGTTGCCAATGTTCACAAAAACGGTGGAAATACTGGAAGCCGTGGTTGGAACTATGAGTTTGACAATGAATTTACCCGCCGCTTGATTATGAGAAGCCAGGGAACAGTTCTTTCAGCACATCAGCTCCACAAAGCACAGATTCCGGGAAAATACTTCGGTATTGCTCGTTGTTTCCGCTATGACAAAGTTGATGCAACCCACTTGAGCGACTTCTATCAGACAGAAGGAATCGTTTTGGGAGAAAATGTAAATCTCAAGACTTTGTTGGGATTCTTGGAAATGTTCGCAGTGGAAATCGCTGGTGCAACAGATGTAAAATATGTACCAGGATACTTCCCATTCACAGAACCTTCCATCGAAGTCCACATCAAGCATCCAAAACTTGGTTGGTTCGAGCTGGGTGGTTCAGGAATCTTCCGTCCAGAAGTAACAAAAGCAATGGGCGTTGATGTTCCAGTCGCAGCATGGGGAATCGGAATTGACCGTATGGCATTGATGGCCTTGGGCTTGAACGACCTCCGTGAACTCTTCTGCGAGGATGTAGAAAGAGTCAGACTTAGAAAAGCAAGATTCTAGTAAAACAAAAAATTATTGGATTTATAAAACACATGGAAAATCATTTTTTGAGTGATTGACCATGTGCTTTTTTATATAATGGAAAAAATTATGAGAAACTACAATTTAGGATTTATTTCCAATGAAGAAATTTTCTCGCATGTAAAGGAAACCGTTTCTAGTTATAAAAAAAATTATAATTTGGATTTGGCGAAATTTAATTCTAATATTGTAGATCCAATAAAGTTGTCTTTTGATTCAATTGTCTATAAACAAAGCATGGAAGAAACGATTCGTTCTGAATGTATACGACAAATTGACAAAGCAAATAGCAACAGCATCGGTTATTTTCATCAAAATATTTTTAAATATGCAAAAAATGGTTGGGCTGTCCCCAAAAATGGAAAAGATGATAGTTTTGATGTAACGAACCACGACAAACATATTTTCTGTGAAATCAAAAATAAACATAATACGATGAATTCTGCTTCTGCTCAAAAAACATATATGCGAATGCAAAATAAAATTCTAAAAGATGATCAGGCGACTTGTTATTTGGTGGAAATCATAAGTAAAAAATCACAAGACGCTGTTTGGGAAATTACAAACGAAGGAGAAAAGTTCCATCACAATAGAATTAGGCGAATTTCTGTTGATAGGTTTTATAATTTGGTATTTGAAGATTCTCAGGCTTTTTTGAAATTATGTCAGCAGTTACCAAATATTATTGAAGATGTGGTTAACGACTCTGATTTTGATACAACTGTAAATACTGTTTATGCAGAATTAAGTGATGTGTCACCAGACTTGTTGAAAAGTTTATATTTATTGGCTTTTAAAACTTATGAA
>JAZUEV010000524.1:0-9367 GCA_045640345.1 Treponema sp. | reverse complement strand
TGTTAGCTATTCCGATCAGAACGAAATTTTGAATGGACTTACATCCAGCGACGGTTTGGAATATAAAATTACCAACGCCATCAGCAAAGTGATTTCAAATACCAACGCACTTTTGGGACTTTCAAAAAATGTGTCCGTGACTTTGTATCAATCCACGAATCTAAAAAATCTTGGAGTCAT
Organism: Treponema sp.; assembly: GCA_045640345.1. Classification (GTDB taxonomy): domain Bacteria; phylum Spirochaetota; class Spirochaetia; order Treponematales; family Treponemataceae; genus Treponema_D. The sequence goes on along the minus strand of JAZUEV010000524.1, from coordinate 9,187 downwards.
GGGATTTGATGATTTGGAAACTGCCGTCAGATCTGCTGTTTTTGAATTGAACAAAAAATATGACGACCGTTTGGAGTTGACAATCAACGACCCTTCTTCCAGCGATGTGATTTCCTTGGCCGAAAAATTTGGTGTCCCATCTTATGAACTTCAAAAAAATGATGGCTCCCTTGAATATGGAACATTGTCGATTGTTTTGGAAAGCGATGAAAAAAATAAAATCATTCCAATAAAAATTGGACAGGGGCTTGGCATTTCCGATGATGGATTCCAGATGCAGTACAACATTCAGGGACTGGAATATGTTTCCGATTATATGGATGAAAGTTTAAAAGCCTTGGCATCCAATGTTACATCGGTTGCTTATGTGACTGGACATGGAGAAATTCCTTTGTCAGAAGAAAATGGAGCGGCGATTCTATCAAGTCTTTTGGCCGAACATTATTCGTTGCAGGAAGTCAACCTTCTTGAATCGGATATTCCCTATGACGTTTCCTGCGTAATGATCAATGGACCAAAATCAATTTTTGATGAATCTGAACTTTATAAGTTGGATCAGTTTTTGATGAGCGGTGGAAATCTTTTGATGTTCCTTGACCCATTCGATCCTGATGCCCAGCAGTCTGAATATGGAATGCCAAACTATATTCCTTTGGACACTGGTCTTGATAAACTTTTGACCAAATATGGAATCGCCTTGAACAAAGAATATGTGATGGATGAAAAATGTGCCAAGACTCAAGATCAATGGACAGGACGAATTGTTGATTTGTATTACGCACCCATGTTGGAAAGCGAGGGTCTGAATCAAAAACACAGCATCACAAAAAATCTTGGAAACATAATGTTCTTCCTGCCTGGTTCAATCGATGCACAGGAAGCTGAAAAAAATCCAGATGAAAAAGTAACAATCCTTGCACGTTCATCAAAAAAATCTTGGACAGTAAAAGACAATTTTATTTTGGATTCAAATTATTTGACACCTCCAAGTTCTGCAGAAGAAAAAGAATCGGACCTTATTGTTTTGGTCGAAGGAAAATTTAACAGTGCCTTTGATTCTGCTCCAGTTAAAGAAGTCGAGGATATTGAAAAAGAAAATGGTGAAGAAAATTCAGATTCAAAAAATTCATCATACAAATCTGAAACCCATTTGACAAAGAGCACACAGAATGGAAAAGTTTTGCTTGTGTCTTCATCATATATTTCAAGTGCATATCTTGGACAATCGATTTTCCAGAACACGGCGCTTATGATTGAAAATCTTGTGGACTACATGAGCGAAAATCCTGACAGATGTTCCATGAGGACAAAGGGGTTGAGCCTTGCTGCGTTGGAAGTTTCGTCAAAAGGTGCCGCTACATTTGTAAAATATTTTAATGAATTTGGTCTTGCGGTTTTGGTTGCATTGGTTGGACTTTTTGTTTTGCTTTGGAGAAAAAAACGACGCATACAGATTAGACAAAAGTATAATCCAGGGGACGCAAGGGAAGAGCCAAAGAAAATCAACAAGGTAAAAACATTTGCAAAAAAGGGGGGCAAAAATGAATAAGACAGCGCTAAAAAAATCCATTCTTTTTGTTTTGGCATTGGTTCTGTTTGTGACTTTTATTGTCCAGACCTGTGTTTCAAGACAGACAAAAATTTTTGAAGTTGCAATAAAAAAAGATATCGACTGTGTGACTATTGATAGTTCCAACGGTGGATTGCGTCTTGAAAAAATAGATGGCAACTGGAAAGTGTCCTATGCTGATTCCGTTGAAAAAAAATTCGACACCGATGAATTTGCTGTGGAAAATATTTTGACTTATATTTCAAAACTTAGATTCCTGGGAACCGTCAGCGGCGGAAATGAAAATCGTTTGCAGAGATATGGTTTGGACAAAGAATCAAAAATCACTGTGAAGGCTTATGGAAAAAATATTTTGCTCAGGACTTTGGATGTGGGAAAAAATTCTACATCGGGAGTTCATTCCTACACAAATCTTGATGAAAAAAAATCAGTGTATATTGCCGACTCTCCTCTTCGTTCAATTTTTGAAAAAACTCTTCCGTCGTTGAGAAACAAAACTTTGTACGCAGTTTCATCCGACAGTATTTCTTCTGCATCTGTCAAAAAAGCTGGCGTGGAGTATGAGGTTCTAAGAACATCTGCGCAGACCAAGGAATTGACCGACACATCAATTGATGCAAGCCAAATGTCTGAATGGATTTTGATAAAAATTCCTGAAGAATATGGGGAAGTGGTTTTGGATCAGGGAAGCGTTGGAACTTGGATTGATAGTTTAAAAACTGCGACGGTTACATCATGGTGTGAAAATGATGTGGTTTTGCCGGAAGGAGAACCTCAGATTGAAATCAATTTTGCTGTAGGCGGCATGATGTATTCAATGCAGATGTTTGAAAACGACGACAAATATCTTTGTTCAATCAATCAGACCAGCGGACTTTTTTATCTTTCAAAATCGACTGCTGAAAATATTGCAAAGGATTTGAGCGATTTGTTGGTAAAATCTGATAGCGAACAAATTTCTAACAATGAAGGGAGTCTCTAAAAATTGCAATTTTTAGAAACAACTTTGAAAATGAGATGTTTAAAGCCTTGCAATTTCGAGACTTTAAACTCGACAGGCATCTGTAAAAAGTATTTTTAAAGATGCCATGAATAATGGAAATAGATATGGTAGATATTGACGAACAAAAAAAGATTGCCGTATTGATTGACGCGGACAATACTCCCGGAAAAAAGTTGGGACCAATTTTACAGGAGATTGCTGTCCATGGTCACATAATCACAAAAAGAGCGTACGGAGATTTTACGATTCAAAGTCTGAAGAATTGGAAGGACGATTTGAACAACAATGCGGTTATTCCGGTTCAACAATTTGCATATACGCAAGGGAAAAATTCCAGCGACTCTGCTATGATAATTGATGCCATGGATTTGCTTTACACAGAAAAATATGATGCCATGGCTTTGGTCACCAGTGATTCTGATTTTACAAAGCTTGCCACAAGATTGAAGGAAAGTCAGATTTTTGTTTTTGGTGTGGGTCAGAAAAAAACTCCCCAGTCCTTTGTGAATGCCTGCGATGATTTTATCTACATTGAAAATCTAAAGGAAGTGGAAGAGGAGGAGGATGCTGCAAATTCTGTTGAAGATGATAGACCTGCTCAAATCTTCCATAGAAAAGAAAAAACAGGCAAGGGGATTTTTAGAAAATCACCTTCCGATACCATGACCGACAAGCAGTTTAGAAAAATATTCAAGCTGCTGGAAAAAGCTTATGAGACTTATGCCAATGAAGATGGATGGGCTGATGTAAGCGCGGCTGGTTCCTATTTTAAAAGAAGAGATCCAGGTTTTGATACACAGGATTATGGATTTAAAAAACTGTCCGACCTGATTGAATATTTGGATGACGATTTTGAATTACAGAAAGTTCCATTGAACGGTGGTCGCCGGGGACGAGCAATTTTATACTACAGACCCAGAGAAAAATAATTGTTGTTTTAGATGCTGAAACCAGTTCTGCATGACGGATTTTTTTTTAGTTATCGGGCATCTTTAAAAATTACTTTTCAGAGATGTACGGAATATCAGATATTCCTACCGAGTTTTAAGCCTTGAAATTACAAGGTTTAAAACATCGTGTTTTCAAAGTTGTCTCTAGAAATTGCAATTTTTAGAGATTCATTATCGTCTCATTGATTTTATTTGATCCGCTTTTTGCATGGTCTGAACCTGTTTTGAGTGGATCAATTTTTTTTCGTCGTGGGCGTAAATTGTTTTCAACAAAATTGGAGTGGTGATTGAACTGACGATGATCAACAAAATCACTGATGTAAAAAATGCTGAATCCAAAATTCCTGCCGCCAATCCACGCTGGGCAACAATAAGGGCGACTTCTCCACGGGTCATCATTCCACAACCAATCTTCAAACTGTCGCTGGTGTTGAACTTGCAGAGCTTTGCAAAAATACCACAGCCGATAACTTTTGAAAGCATTCCCACAATCACAAAGAAAAGAGAGAAAACCAAAATCGATGTGTCCAATGTTTTGACATTTGTCTGGAGACCGATGGATGCAAAAAAGATTGGTCCAAAAAGCATGTAGGAATTAACATCCATTTTTCTTGAAATGTATGAGGAGTCTTTTGTTGAACAAAGAATGACACCTGCGATGTAAGCTCCCGTAATATCTGCGACTCCAAAAACATGTTCAGCAATATAGGCCATGGAAAAAGCCAAAGCCAAACCCACAATAGGAATTCGTCTTGTGTGACTGTGCTTGTCTTCATAATGCTGAAAAATTTTATAGAAGATAAATCCCACCACCAAGGCTGCAACAAAAAATAGAACTGTTGAAATTAAAACTTTGATTATTCCTGTGGATTGACCGCTGGCAGAATTGTTGGGATTCAAGCTGATTACAAAAGTCAAAACCACAATACCGATTACATCATCAATAATGGCGGCACTGACAATTGTTGTTCCGACAAAATCGGAAAGTTTTCCCAATTCCTTCAAAGCCTGGACTGTTATACTTACAGATGTGGCAGTCAAAATCGTTCCAATAAAAAGTCCCTTGTAGAATTGTTCCGATCCAATTTTATCAAAACCGTAGAAAGTCATAAACAAAACAGTGCCGCAGACCAAAGGAATCGCAACACCTGCGCAGGCCAAAACTGTTGCCTTAAGACCAGAGCGCTTCAAGTCCTTAATGTTTGTGGCGAGACCAGCGTTGAACATGAGCATGATAACACCTATCTCTGCCATGCCGCTCAAAAAATCAGAAGTCTGTACCCACCCTAAAACGCTTGGCCCAATCAAAAGACCTGCAATAATTTCTCCAGCAACCTGGGGAGCCTTCAGTTTTCTTGCCACTAATCCAAAAATTTTTGCAAAAATGATTATTATGGCAATCTGTTTTATTAATTCCAACTTGTCCATGGAAAAAGATAATACTACTTATATGAAAAATCTTCAATTATATAGGAAAAGTTTTTTCAAAAGCAAGCAACAAATTTGGAATATCCTCTTTTTTTAAGGCCGAATAATTTATTATAAAAGTTGTTTCGCCGCTTTGATTGGAGATTTCGTCTTTGTCCAAATAAAAATCATCCAAAAATGCAATCTTGATGTTATATGAAAGCAATTCTTTTTTGATTTCGTCAGGTGATTTTTCCGATTTGATTTTAAACAAAAAATGGAGTCCAGAATTCTCTTCAAGGATTTTTGATTTTTTTGAAAGCTCCGATTTTTCCAGACCTTGGATAAGTGTGTTCCTGATATTCCGATAAAAATTTTTTGTCCTGGATATGTGTTTTTCCAGATGGCCTCCCTTTATAAATTCACTTAAAATCAATTGATCCAATGCAGGCACGGGACAGGAATAAATTCCCAGTTTGTCGGTGAATTCCTGCAGCAACTGTTTTGGCAAAACCATGTAACTGATTCTGAATGATGGAGACAAAACTTTTGAGAATGTGTTGACATAAATGACCCTTCCAAAATTGTCGGAGCTTTGAAGGAGTGGCAATGGTTTTCCGTTGAAACGAAATTCACTGTCGTAATCATCTTCAATTATAAATCTGTCGGATTTTTTTTCGCACCAATCCAAAAGTTCAAGTCGTCTTTTTATGCTCATAACTGTTCCGGTTGGAAAATGATGGTTGGGAGAAATGTGGATGACGCTGGATTTTGTTTTTAAAAGTTCATCGAGGCTCATTCCTTCTTTATCTGTTTTTACTGCCACAGTTTTGATTCCGTTCAGCTCGAATATTTTTGAAACTTTTATGTATCCAGGATTTTCAACTGCCAAAATTTTTTCTCGACCCAAAAATTGAGAAAGCATGGTGTATAAAGATTCTGTTCCCGCTCCAACAACAATTTGTCTCCAGTCCACCACCAATCCACGAAAATCTGAAAGATATTGTGCCAAGGATTTTCTAAGTTCTACAGTTCCAAAAACTGAAGTCCTTTCCAAAAGCGCGGACGACTGCTGACTTAAAATCTTGCGACATATTTTTGACCAAAGAGAAAAAGGAAAGTTTTTTTCATTAACTGAATTGCTGGTCAAATCAATAATTTGGTTTTCAGATTGGAGAGATTTTTTTTCTTCCTGAGCTTGGTCCAAAAGTCTTTCATATTTTTTGATTTTAAAAATCTCTGACTTTATTGCTCCGTCGATTATTTTGTTGGAACGATAGTCGCTTACAAAAAAACCTTTTTTTTCAATGGAATAAATCCATCCTTCGTCGATAAGTCTTTCGTATGCGTTCTGCACTGTTATGATGCTTACCCCAAGATGAGAAGCCAATGTTCTTTTTGACGGAAGTTTTTCGTTTGGACTCATCATTTGATTTTCTATCTGTTCTTTTATGCTAAGATAAATCCATTCCCACAAGGACTTTTTTTCTCTGTTTTCAAAACTGATGGTAATCATAAAACCTCCAAAAACTGGTATTACCAAAAATGATAGAAATTGGTTATTTTAATAATACCAGATTTTGTGATATTTTTAAACAGTAATTTTGAAATTCGAGGTAGATTTATGGATAAAAGACTTTTGACAATCCAGGATATTTCATGCGTGGGACAGTGTTCTTTGACTGTTGCTCTTCCGGTTGCATCTGCTTGCGGAATTGAGACTGCTGTTTTGCCAAGCTCTGTTCTTTCAAATCATACAGCGTCGGGATTTTCTGGTTGGACTTTTCACGATTTGACTTGCGATATGCCAAAGATTTTGGAAAGATGGATTACAGAAAAAATCAGTTTCAGTGCTTTTTACACAGGATATGTTAGTGCAAGCCAGATTCCATATATCCTTGAAATCATGGAAAAAACTGCTCGTCCAGGGGCGCTTAGGATTGTGGATCCTGTTATGGCTGACAACGGAAAAATGTATGCCGGGTTTGACCAAAATTTTCCACAGGAGATGAAAAAATTGTGTGTTGGTGCGGACGTGATTTTGCCAAACATGACCGAAGCTTCATTCCTTTTGGGACAAGAATACAAATCCATTTACGACCACAATTATATAGAAGATATTTTGAAAAAACTTCATGGATTGGGAGCAAAAAATGTGGTCCTTACGGGCGTAAGTTTTGATGATAAGAAATTGGGCGTGGCTTGTTACGACGGTAAAAAAGTGGACTATTATTTTACAGAAAAACTACCTGTTTCCATGCACGGAACTGGTGACGCATTTGCATCTGCTTTTACTGGAGCACTTTTGAATGGAAAACCTTTGTTGGAGTCAGCGTCCATTGCGGCGGACTTTGTGGTGGAATCAATCAAGAAAACCATTGACGACAAAGACCATTGGTACGGTGTGAAATTTGAAAAAGCTTTGGGCTATCTTATTGGTCGGATTGAAAATAGTTGAAATCATTTGCCCTTGAAAAAAAGTCCATAGTTCTTTATCATAATAGCAAATTGAACGATTGTTCGGAGGTTTGTGATGAAAAAGCTGGGACGAAATCTTCTTGCATTGATTGGAATGTTTTTATGTTTTCTGGCTATTTTTTCTTGTAGCGGAATGAATGATTCTTTCTCGGGTCGCATTGCATTGGTCTTGCCTGGCTCACAAAGAAGTGCTGATGGAACTTTTGTTTTTAACGTAAGCATTGACGGACCATCAAAAAAGAGTGTTACAGGTGAAAGCGGTCAGACTGTTGTTTTTGAGGACTTGATTGCAGGTGACTATGAAATTTTGGTTGAAGCATTTGAAAAAGGCACCAAATATTTTTATGCCGACGGTTGTACAAAAGCTCAAGTTACAGCTGGCCAGACATCCAATGTGAAAGTTAAACTTAGTTGCAGAACCCTTCCACCCACAATCACAAAACAACCAGAAGATGTTGCCGTAAATCTTTTGACAGATGCAAACAATGGTGCCTCTGGATCTGCTACTTTGACCATTGATGCCAGTGTAAAACAGTCTGGACAATTGTCCTACGCATGGTACATTTGTGATAAAGACGGAAAGTATAAGGAAGATGATAATCCTTGTGGAACCGAAAAGACACTTCAAGTACGATTTAGTGAAGGCGACAAAACAAAAACCAACTATTATATCTGTAAAGTCCACACAAAAGACAATGACAACCAAGCGGTAACGAGCCGTGTGGTGAAAGTCTCTGTGGGGGATGTAAAGACTCTTAATAAAATTTCTGCAACCTACAACAAAGACTATTTTGTTTTAAGCACAATCCAAACAACTGCTAATCTTCCAGCCCTAACCGATTTTACAATTACAGAAACCTATAGCGATGGAACAACTGCAACAGGAGATGCTGGTAACTACAAAATAGAGTGCAATATTACTTCTCAAGCTCAAACTGTTGGTAGAGTTCCTTATATTATTAAAAGCTCTAAAAATACCAGCGCATGGACAACTGTTACAGTACCGACAAAATATTCTGCAACTGAAAAATTTGATGTAACACTTTCATTGCAGGCTGGTACAAGAGATAACATTACTCTTAATGACGGTCAAGCAAAAATAAAAGTTTCAGTCACAACCAGCGAAGTAAATAAATACACTGTCTATAATGATAATAATAAAGAAGTAAAAGACACTTTATCTTATGAATGGTATACCAGTAGTTCTAATGATTTTTCAAAAGCAGAAAAAGTTGGAGCGACAACAGACAGTAGTTATGAATTTACTCTTGATACAGCAGGGACTTACTACCTCTATTGCGTAGCAACCCTTACTCCAGATTCCAAATGGTGTGAGTCTAGTGAACCTACAACAGCAGCCAGTGCACCATTGCAAGTTACAGTAACCCAACCAAGCACTCCAGCCACACCAGACCCAAGTGCCATAACAACATGGGATGACTTAAAATCAGCAGTTGAAAATGCAAGCGGTGAAGAAACCATAACCGTTAGTGGAAACTTTAATGCAACTGCAACAATAAATGTTACAAGAAAAGTAACCATTGTGGCTGATGCTAGCGGATGTACAATTACGAGGGATTTTACCGATTTCGTTGGTGATGCAACTTTATCAATTGATCCTTTCTTCCTTGTTGGTGCTGGAGGAGACTTAACCTTGGGTGGTTCTGCTGGTACACTAACTTTGGATGGTGGATATAAGGCAGATGATGATAACACAAAGGCAAGTGGTGCGATTGTAGCTGTTAATCAAGGAACATCAAGTGAAACAGCTGTACACAG
>JAZUEV010000523.1:0-1640 GCA_045640345.1 Treponema sp. | reverse complement strand
CTATTCTTCAAGGAAGCTGTACATAAATGTGGACTATTACATCCCCAAGTTCGATGACGCAAGCCACATGCAGGCGGGAATCAATTACGACAAGACTATGCTGTATACCTTGGATGTTGAAAGCGGTCTCTATGGAAAACCTTTGAATATTCTGCCACGCAAGGAAAAATCCTTGGACGAATTTTCGGATATCGAATATTCCATACCCTATGATTTTCTAGGGGTCAGCGGATCGGGTTGGTATTTTTTCATCACATGCATAGACACAGGATTTGAACTCCAGATGATACAGAACAATGGCCAGATTATCCTCAATAGACAGATAAAGGCCGACCACAGGAATACTTTGTTCTATAAATTTGACTTGAGCGATACCGGTGTGCTTTCTGAACTTAGCGCCCTGTCGGACAAGGTCTACATGAATTGGTGGCGAACCGATTCACTTATCCAGTCGATAATCAAAAAATAGGAGATGCCATGGATAGTGACAACCAATTGTTCGGTACTGTAGATGGATATGCAGATGGCGAAGAGCCTATAGTTTTTTACACAAAGCGTCACGAATACAGACGATATGAACCTGAGGAGTACAGGAAGCTTGCGTCTGGGGAAACCAAGCCCGCCAGGGGATTTTTTAAAGTTCTGGTCGGTACCAGGGCCAACCGAATGATATTCATGGCCATGATTATGACCGTCGCCGTGGTTCTTGTGGTGTCTTTTTTTGGAAAGAAGGGCAATCAATGTGTCGTTGACAATGTATCCTGCACCATGACAGCCTTTTCATGGGGGGACGATGTCTACTTGACCATAGAAATGGAAAAATACGGGAAGGAGAAGTTTGGTCCGAAGGTTTTGAATTTCACGATGGTGGCGGAAGATTCTGAAGGAGCTGATTCCCAGGTTTGCGTGGATTCTTTTGTTTTTGATAGCGAAAAAAAAGACCAAATTCTGCGTTCTTCTTTTAGAAATTATGATATAATTAAGATAAAGGCCAATATTTCTTGCGGCCATGTTTCAAAGGACATTTTCTGCAAGGTGGAATCAAAATAGGCTTGGAGGAGCGTTTCGTATATGGTTCAATTCTATTGTCTTTCCGTGGTGATGAATATTTTTGCGGGACTTATTTTGGTCTACGGAATTGATTTGACAAAGAAGTCCTCGAACAAGGATTTGGCAGTCGATTCAGATTTGGATTCCGTGAACCTGGAAAAAAAATTACAGACTTCGGACCAAGAATCTGTTGTCGATAGGGGACTTGGAAGTCGAAGAATCAGATTTGTGATAGGAATTCTTTCCGTTGTGGTGGGATTTGTGAAGATTTTTTCAACTTATGGTGGCATACCGGTTTTCGGTGACCTTCTTCCTGCTGTGGTGGGACTTGCTGCAGGTGTGTCCATCCTTCTTGAATTCTATATGGTCACTACAACTGAAGAGGATTTTGAATTGAAAGATAACCTAAAGACTATTTTCATTGATTACAGAAAATATTTGGGTGTCTTGTGTTTTCTTTCTGCTGTTTTGCATTTTTTGTTACCCAAGGTAATTATTTTTTAAGAAATATTGGCGTCTCTAAAAATACTTTTCAGAGATGTACGGAATAGTTCATATTCCTAACCGAGTTTAAAGCCTTGAAATTGCAA
>JAZUEV010000522.1:0-2084 GCA_045640345.1 Treponema sp. | reverse complement strand
ATTAGCAAACCAAGAAACTGTTGAAATTGAAAACACTATTTTGACCCGCAATGCGAATACAAAATCAAGCAACAAAAAAATAATTTATTTTCCAACAAATTTTGAAGGGATGGAAACTGTTGAAGGAACTTATTGCACAGATTTCTGGTGCTATCCAATGTTCAGATCAATAAGTGAAAGCATGAACAGAAAAGTTCCAGTGGGTACTTTGGGGTTAACGATTAAAACAGATTCTGAATTACTTGAAAATTTTCCAACAGATTCGTACACCACACCAAAATGGTACAACATTGTCAGTCATGCGACTTGCGTAAATTTGTCACAGGAAAAAATAAATCCTGTAATACAAATGATTGACAATTTTGAAAGAAACTGGAAATTGGGAATTCTTTTTGAGGATGAAGATAAAATTGTTTGCACATCTCGTCTTTGGGAAATTGCCCACGAACCAGAAGTCGTTCAATTTGTAAAAAGTCTAATCGGATAAAACAAAAGGACTGTCTAAAAATTAGTTAAGAGATGTAAAAACTCTTTCGCAAAACACCATTCAACCGTAGCGAAAAAACATCACAATTAATTATTGGACAGTCCGAAATTTTTGATATTTGCTATTTTGATTTTCCAGAAATGAATCGCTGGATGATTTGCATCAGTTCTTGGTCTTGAAATTTAAACTCGACATTCGCCCTTTTTAAATGAAAAACTTTATAAAAACAAGAGTTTTTCGGTTTTATACTTATCCTGATAACTGGATTAAATCACATGAGTTGTCAACCCTTCAAATTTTCAGGTGGCCATACAAAACTCTTTCGATTTTTTTCCATTCGAATTTTACCTTCTTCAACAGGTATATAAAGAAAGAAATTTATTCCTGAATGAAAATCCCTGTATTCACCAACATCTGCAATCAAAGCCCTCTTCTTGTTGGTTATTCTTAAATTTGTTGCCTCAATTTTGAGCAGCTCGTCATCATAATAAAGTTGACCATCAAACCAGAACTTTTGTTTATTGTAATAAAACCACACATCCTTGAAACTGATTTTTTCATCTTCAACAGAATATTCAATGGAATAATATTCTGCCCAATTTTTTAAATTTTCAACATAATCCTCAAAAGACCCGGACAATATAAGCGCCATTTCATCACATTCCATGGGATCCACAAATGACGGAAGCTTTGGTTTTGCAAAACAGAAAAATGAACATAACAAAAACAAAAATGCAAAAATCTTTTTCATTAAATCACCTCTTTATTAAAGCACAGCAATGCACCATTGGGATAGCACCATTCAATCAGTTTTTTTCACTAAAACTTTCTCTGCAATAATCCACTATGTCATTCCAGGAACTAAGCATGGCTTCCCAATTTGTTTTGTCTTTTTCACTGGCAAATCGTTTTGGTTTTTCTTTTGCCCACTGAATAATTTTTTCCGCAATGGAAGTCAACGGAATATCAGTTTCATCCAAAGTTTTTATATCAAGTTCTGTTTCTGGAAGTTTTTCATTTCCAATCAAAAATCGGCTGCACACAAGTTTCCCGGATTCTTCCCAACGAATATGTGCATAAGGTGGATTCTGAATGTTTTCCAAAAGCTCTTTCCGTATATATCCACCCACAACAATTTCAATTCCGTAGCCATCTTTTTTAGAACAATGAACTGCAACTTCTGAAAAATCCATATCAATATTCATATTTATCTCCTGGAGTCCTCTTTATTTTTAATGCAAAAAATATAAATCGCTGGCAGAAACAGTTTTCCTTTTTTTTCGCTAAATGCATCCTCTGATGAATATTATACATAAAATGTTCACTATTACAAGCAAATAATAAATGCCCCCCATCGGCACAAATAAATTTCATAAGATTCAGTCCCCATTTATCCTCCGCAATCATCCAAACACAACTTTGTAATATCCAGATTAGTATTGGGCGTCTTTGTAAATTGCAACTTTTAGAAGTTCCACATATCACTTTTTTTTATAGTTTTGCACTTTAATAAAAAGTTATCATCTTGCATCATTTTTTTAAAGGAAATCGTTAGATTTTTCGAAGTCCTGGGACAGTTTTTATGCTTTATGTTATA
>JAZUEV010000521.1:0-3372 GCA_045640345.1 Treponema sp. | reverse complement strand
GCTGCAATCATAACTCCTGCTGCAAATCCGGAAAGTGCTTTTTGCAGTTTTGGGCTCATTTCCTTTTTCATAAAGAAAACGCATGCAGAACCTAAGGCTGTTCCTAAAAATGGAATTAACAATCCTTTTGCAATTACGCTGATCATAAAATCCCCCTTAATTAGTCGTCACAAGACAAACCCAAAAGATGCATAAAACCAAAGTGGAAAAATTCCTGAATGTTGCCAATAAAAATGGAAGCTTCCTGTTTGTCCATGTTGTGAAGAACGACCTCCGCAAAAGCATTTATTGTGGCCGTGGCAAAAACATGGATGGACATATCATCAATTGGTTTTGTTATGTTGTATTTCTGCTTCATCCAATGGACTGTCGAAAGAACATTCTCCGTGTACATGTCTGCAACTTTTTCCAAAAAATTTTCGTGTGTGCTTCCGGCAGATTTTGTGAGCAAAAGAACAAAGGAGTCTTTGTTGGCGAGGATGTAATCAATAAACTGATTGGCAAATTTTTTTTCATCTTCCGCATGGGTACCGCCAATTGGGTCTTCCAGATTTTCGTGATTTTCAACTCCACCAGCTTTTACCATTTTAAGAGTCGCATCAATTGCATCATCGACAAGCGCACAAAACAAGTCATCCTTGTCCTTAAAATGACGGTACATTGCTCCCGTGGTTAAACCTGCATTTGCCGCAATTGTACGGAGTGATGCGTTTGTGAATCCCTTTTCCAGGAATTCAGTTTTTGCACTTGAGAGGATTTTTGATTTTGTTTCTTCTGATGCGTCTGCCATGTCTATATTTTATATGAAAAAGGAATGAGTGGCAATAAAAACTTCGAATTTTGGTAACAATGTTATCAAAATTGCTTGACAAGATACCATTGTTATCGTTAAAATAACACTGTTATCACTTAAAGATAACACTGTTACCAGGAGGGTAAAATCACTATGCGTGTTTCAAAAATTAATGAATGGTTTGAAAAGTTCGGTCGATTTCAGCTAAAGCATCGTTGGGCTTTTCTTGTTTGTCTTTTAGTTTTTACAATTGCCTCATCTGCCGGCTTGTATAAATTAAAGTTGAATAATGGGGAAGAGGACTGGTTCGACGACTGGGATACGGTAAAAATGAATCAGGACCACTTTGAAGAAATCTTTGGCAGTACTGATTCGGTTATTGCCTTTGTTCAAACCGACGATGTTTTTGATCCGGAAGTCCTTGATATGTTGGACCGTCTTGGTCGCCGTCTGGAAAATGAAGTCCCTTACGCCAACGGTGTCACATCCCTTGTAAACCTGAACATCCCGATCGGTGACGAGGAAGGTTTTGATGTTGCAAATCCTTTTGAAGACGGAATCCCAACAGACCCACAGGAACTTGCTGAAAAAAAGTCATTCATCCTTGGCCGAGAATCTTTGGTAAATGCTATTGTCAGTGAAGATGCAACAGAAACCATCCTGGTTTTAAATCTGGAACAGTATTCGGAAAATCTTGGGGAAGCCATGAATAAAATTGTTCCTCCTGCAATGGCTATTTTCAATGATTCGGAATTCAAGTCTGATAAATACACAATCCGACCGGCTGGACTTTCTTACACAGAATACGAAGAGGATGCGGCAATGATGAATCAGTGCGTTACAAGAATCGCTCTTGGTTTTCTTGTAATGATTCTCTGTCTTATTTTGTTCATCCGTTCTTTCCGTGGAGTAATTGTTCCGGCTCTTGCAACTGTATTCGGAATCAGCTCTATGATTGGAATCTCTGCCTGGATGAACATTGAAGGCAACACCGTAATGATTATTCTTGTTGTTCTTCTTGCAATGGCACTGGCGGTTGGATATTCCGTGCACTACATCAACAGTTTTAAAATGGCATTCCGTAAAACTGGCAACCGTAAAGAATCTTGCGTTTCCGGCGTTCGTGAATCGGGCTGGGCAATTTTGTTCACCGTAATCACAACCATGGGAGGTATGCTTTCTTTTTACGCTTCGGGATTAAGACCGATGCGTTGGGTCGCTGGAGTTTCTGCTGCCTGTGTATTTGGAGTTTACCTTTACGTAATGCTTCTTCTTCCAATCTTCTATAGTTTTGGAAAAGACAGAAAACCTGATTCAAAATCCACCGAAGAAGGTTCCACAAAAGTAGACCTTGGCATTGAAAACATGGGCCGCCACATCCTGAACAAAAAGTGGATAACCGTAGTCGCAAGTGTGGCAATAATCGTTGCATGTATTCCTGGAATCTGTCGCATTAAAATCAACATGAACTATTCCGACATGATGGGTGAAAAAACTCCATATATCGCACGCCTTATGACAATTGCACGCTCTCAGCTTGGTTCACAGTACAGCTACGATGTTCTTGTTGAATACGATGATGAGGATGCAATCAAAAATCCAGAAGTCCTAAAGAAAATGGACATCCTTTCGGAGCGGATTGGAACTTTGCAGCAGACAAAAATTTCCAACGGAAAGCCTCGTGTAAGTTCGGTCACAAAAATCGTTAAGGAAATGAACCGCACTTTGAATGGTGACAATCCAGATGCTTATGTAATTCCAGACGACCCGGATTTGGTTAGCCAGATAATGTTCCTTTACGAGATTTCTGGAGGGACAGACCTTTACGAATATGTCAGCGAAGATTTTAAGGCGGCCTATCTTCATGTTGAAATGCACTCCTACGATGCGGAGGCTTGTGTTTCAGATGTTGACACAGTTGAAAAATGGGTGCAGGAACTTTTCCCAGACAAAAAGGCTGGCGGTGTGGTTGGTGAAGTTATGCAGTACGCCGTAATGAATGGAAAACTTGTTCGCGGATCTGTTAAATCAATCGGCACATCATTCCTGATTATCTTTATTCTCTTGTTGATTGCTTTCACATCTTTGCGCACAGGTTTTATCGCCATGATTCCAAATGTTGCTCCAGTGATTTTGATTGGTGGAATTATGGGTTACGCAAATGTTCCGCTGGATATGATTACCGCTTTGATTATGCCAATGATTTTGGGAATCGCAGTTGACGATACAATCCACTTTACAAACCACATCAAGTATCACTTTGAGCTTTGTGGAAATTACCGTCAGGCCATTTTGAACTCATACCGTGAAATTGGCAAGTCCATGATTATGACAACTGTTATTCTGTGTGCCATGTTCGCCGTATTTATGACAAGTTCCATGTCTGCCTTGGTCAGAATTGGTTACATGAGCGTAATTGGAATGGGTGGTGCTTTGGTTGCGGATTACACTTTGACACCAGTTTTGATGCTGATTACAAAGCCTTTTGGTAGAGAGAAATTGACAATTGAAAATTGAGAATTAGGAGGGAGGAGCCCCTCCCTACGCGTGCACTTCGTTGCACGCTACCCACCCAGCGG
>JAZUEV010000520.1:0-1878 GCA_045640345.1 Treponema sp. | reverse complement strand
AATAACGACTTGTTTATTATGACAAAATTCAATAAAATGTCATTATGAATAAGTATGTAGCATTATGCGCTGTTGGGGCGGAAAAAATTATTGGTAATGAAATCAAGCAGTTGGGTTATAAATTGGCTGGCAATGCACCTGGTCGTGTTTTTTTTACAGGCGACGAGGATGCTCTTTATCGGGCTAACCTTTGTTTAAGAACTGCCGACCGTGTTTATCTGGTTATGGCTGAATATTCTGCTGATAATTTTGATGACCTTTTTGATGGCTGCTACAACGCTGATTGGCAAAAAGTTTTTTATAAGGATGCACGAATCGTTGTTGATAAGGTTCGCATCTATAAAAGCAAACTTAATAGCGAGCACACTGTCCAGTCCATGATTCAAAAATCAATCTATAAAAAACTTGGAGATAAATGGCATATCACAAATCTTCCTGAAAGTGGAGAACGAAGCGATGTCCGTGTTTATCTTGATGAAAACAAGGCAATGATTTTGTTGGACACAAGTGGTGAGGCTTTGCACAAAAGAGGTTATAGAACTGACGGTGGTATTGCTCCTCTTCGTGAATCTATGGCAGCGGTTTTGCTTCAGGAAATGATTTGGAGACGAAAGACTCCTTTGCATGATCCATTTTGTGGTAGCGGAACAATTGTTACAGAAGCAGTCCTTTATGCTCACAATGTTGCTCCTGGAATTGGTCGTCATTTTGCATTTGAACACTTGGCAATATTTAATCAGCAGAAATTTGTTGATATAAAAAAACAAGAGGCATCAAAAATCAGAACCGATGTGGAATGTAGAATCACTGGTTCAGATATAGACCCCTCTGCTGTTGATAGGGCAAGGTTAAATGCTGAACATGCTTGTGTGACTGCTGGTCGTGCATTGCAGATGATTGGTAGCGACAACAAAATTCCAAGACCTGATTTTATTGTCAGCGACTTTAGGGATTTGAAAGCTCCTTATGATGATGGAATGATTATAACAAATCCTCCTTATGGTGAAAGAATTGGAGATTTGGCACAGGCAGAGGAAATCTATCGCGACATGGCATCAATTTTTACTGATTTTCCTGGATGGAAATTGGGCGTTATCACCAACCAGAAAAAATTTCAGGAGTGCATTGGAAAATATGCAGACCTTTTGAAATCAATCAAGGCTGGAAGTTTGGATACAATGTTCTATATCTACAACGGAAAAAACGAAGCAAAAAAATCTGGGAAATAAAATGGCTGTTATTGTTGAGCACGAAAAACGAAAACATGAAATCCTGGAAAAATCTCTGGAGCTTTTTATTGAGGAGGGATATGAAAATGTCACTTTCCAAAAAATCGCCAATCTTTGTGGAATCACCAGGACCACGCTCTATATTTATTTTAAAAACAAGCAAGAAATTTTTGTATCCAGCATAAAAGAAATGACCGACGCTTTGGAAGTGCAGTTAAAAGAAATTATTTTGGAAGAAAATCAAACTGCACCACAGACATTAAAAAAATTTGTTGGTCATATTTTGGATCAGTGTGAAAATTATAAACGATTTTTCAAAATCCTTTTGGTGTATCTGATTCAGATTCAAAAAAGTGGTGAAGATGCTGGTCGAAAGGTCGATAAAAACATTTTGAAATTGCGTCACATGTTGAATGTAATTATTATCACCGGCGAAAACAATGGGGAGTTCAAAAAAGATGTTCCCATTAAGCAGACCGTTGATATATTTTACACGATTATTGAAAGTGGAGTTTTCCGTTTGGCTGTGGAGGGACGAAAAGACATTGAAGACACAAGAAGAATTTTGAATCTAATGGTTGATTCTTTGACCGTTTAGACTCTCAAAGGTGTCTTGAATAATAAAAAAAAATTCGTTATGCTTTAATTA
>JAZUEV010000519.1:0-6528 GCA_045640345.1 Treponema sp. | reverse complement strand
ACTGTAATTGATGATGTTTCAAACTTAAGAAGCGAAATTGGTATTCTTAATTTAACCGATTTCAACAGAGTCGCATTGTCAAAAGTTTTTAAGGCAAATGATTTGGTTTTTGAAAAACTTGTTTCCTGCAATGCCTATGTTTATCTTTGGAAAAAGCATCCTCTCGCAAAAAATGAAAGTCTGACTTTTGAGGACTTAAGTGAATATCCATGTCTTATGTTCGACCAAAACGCCAGCAGTTCTTTTTATTTTGCGGAAGAAATCTTGGCTGAAAAAGACTATACAAAAATTATTCGAACTACGGATCGCGCCACAAATTTAAATCTTATGAAAGGGTTGAATGCCTATTGTCTTTGCTCTGGAATTATCAGTAAAGAATTGAATGGAAATGATTTTGTTGCAATTCCATTTTTTGATTCTGAAAATAAAATCAATTGCATGGAAATTGGGTATATAAAGAAAAAAAATATGGTTCTGTCAAAAGTTGGTGAGGAGTATCTGGATGAATTAAAGAAAAATCTATTATAAATAAGAGAGTCTTTAAATTTGCAAATTTAGGAGACTTTCATAGCCATTGTTGATGAAAAAAAAATTAAAAAAAACTTGACAAAAATCTTAAACTATGTCATACTAGTAATACTATCAGTTTTGATGGTTAAAGCCGATTTGAACCATATTGCAGGGCTTTATCTGCTAAAAAGGAGCCAGTCGTGGATGGCAAGTCTAGTCATTCATTAAAACCCCAATTCAATCGGACACATTTTAAGCTTTTACGATCCTAGGAGGATGTCTATGAGCAAGAGTTTGTTGTCTAAAAAAAGTTTCGCTGTTCTTTCCAGAGAGGAAGAAAGGGATTTGTTGGTTTTGGCAAAGAAAGGGGACCAAATCGCCAAAGAAAAAATCATAAATCAGAATATTGGTTTTGTTGTCGAGCTGGCAAAAAAATATATTCGCAATGGTGGTCTTGAGATGGACGACTTGTTGCAGGTTGGAAAAATTGCTTTGCTTCGTGCGATTGATGCCTATAAAATTGATAGCGGAAACAAATTTATTACCTGTGCTCGTTGGTGGATTATGGACGAAATGAGAAACGCTGTGTTGGAGTCCAGGTCGATTATTATTCCAAAAAACAAGTGGATGCAGATTGTAAAAAAATCTTACGTGGCTGAGGATGACGCTGATTTGTTGTATGCAAAAAATGCTTTGAAAATATCTTCCATATATATTGCAAATGGCGATGATGATTTTAATTTAACCGATTTCATTGAAGGAAAAGGTTGTTCTCCTGAACTTGATTTTTTTACAAATGAGAACAAAAGATTGATTTCAAATATGTTCAATATTTTGACAGAAAGAGAAGAGTATGTTTTAAAAGCCTACCTGGGATATGGTTGCAAAAAAATGTCCCTTGCAAAAATCGGACAAGGATTGAATGTGTCAAAGGCGATGGCATCACAGATAAAAGATAAGGCCGTCAATAAAATCCGAAACAGTTTTGTCCAGGATGATTTTGAATGGGTGGCCTAAAAATTAAGGGCATCTCAAAAAAATAATTTTCAGAAGAAGTACGGAATATCGGATATTCCTACCGAGTTTTAAGTCTTGAAATTACAAAGCTATAAACATCGTGCTTTCAAAGTTGTCTCTAAGAATTGCAATTTTTAGAGACTCTCTTAATTAATTTTCATAATTTCATCAAAGGCCTTTTTTGTGACCATTTCACCTGAGCTGTTCAGTTCAAACAAAAGAGGGTACTGCTTTACGTTGCCGTGCCATTTGATTTGGTCTGGACTGTTAAGCCAGGTGTTTTCATCATTGATTCCCCAAACTGTCACCGCTGAAATTCCTTTGCTCTTTTCCGTCTTTCGATTTTTTATGAACATCTCAAAATACTTTTTATAGACTTCCGCTAATTCCTGTGGATCATATTTTTCTTCCGTCGCAATATCAAGTTCCGTGATTTGAACATCGATGGCTTTTGACAAAAAATCTTTTATTGCTTTTTCAAAATCTGTGACTTTTGTATTTTTGCTGATATGTGACTGCATTCCCATTGCGTCGATTCTTGTTGGCATTTGTAAATCATTTTTGTGCGCTATTATTGAATCAAGGATTTTCAATATTGAGGACCGTTTTCCATCATAAACACAGTTGTAATCATTGTAACAAAGTTCCACATCTTTTGACACATATTTATTTGCGTAACGGAATGCCTGAATCAAAAAACTTTCGTCGCCATAAATCTCAAACCACTTGGACCCTTCTTCTGCATTTCTCAATCTAGGGTCATCTGTGGTTGCTCCATCGGAAGCTGCTTCATTAGCCACATCCCAAGCCCAGACGATATGCTTTCCATTGTTATTTTTTTTCTCCCAATCCTGAACATGTTCCACCAAAGTTTTTATGTACCACTCAAGTCTTGCGTTCATAGTTGACTTATCGACCAATGGTTTTTCTTTGTCAAAATCCTCATGGAAAAACCACGCTGGTGTTTGGGAGTGCCACAAAAGAACATGACCCCTCATCTGTATTCCAAGGTCTTTACAAATCTGTAGACAATTGTCCACTTTGTTGTTCCAGTTGGGAACGTTGCTGGGGACTGTTATATTTTTTCCATCTGAATCTGTGAATCGTCCATCAAGATTTGGTTTTGGCCAGATTTCCCAATTGTTAAAAACAAAATCTGGTTTGAATTCATTTCCCATGGTTATGGAATTGGTATGTTTTTTAAGTCCATCTTGAATTATTTTTTTTGAAAGCTCGTTTTCATAAGTCACGGCAATACCAACATGTTGAAAATATTTTTCAAAGTTTTTACTGAAACTTGGGACATTGTCGTTAAGCCAATTGTTTGGACTAAGTTCAAAAGACGCTTTACATGAAAACATGTTTCCCATAATCAATGCTCCAAAAAATAGAATTCCAAATCTCTTCATAATCAATTCCTGTGAAAAAATTTCTTCTATAATTGTATTGCATCATTGTGATGTTGGCAAGGAGAAAATAATGATGCAAATAAGAAATGTTCGATGTTTTTCTTTTTCATTACCTGCTTGTTTCCAAATATCAAACAGCCAAATTAAAGGGAGTTTTGTTTTTTTTCTATATATGGAGGCTAGAAAGTGCAAAACTTTGCATTGAAAAAAAATCTAAAAATTTTGTATTTTTTTTCATTTATGTGGTTGACATTTTTTTTGCTTTGTTATATATTATTCTCATCGGGCGATTAGCTCAGCTGGTAGAGCAACAGACTCTTAATCTGTGGGTCGGGAGTTCGATCCTCCCATCGCTCATCACTTGCGGCAGTCATATAACGGTCATTATCTCAGCCTTCCAAGCTGAAGACGAGGGTTCGACTCCCTTCTGCCGCTCTAAAGAACCTTGGAATAAAATCTAAGGTTCTTTTTTTATTTTAAAATCAAAAGTTACAACCATAATTGATGTAAGTTAAATGTGTACGGAACGCCGACCAAAGGGAATATCGAAGGTTATTGTTATTCTGACTAATACCACTAATTTAAGTGGTGGTTGAGCTTGTCGAAATAATCTTGAACAATGGTTTATCTCTACAGACTTAACGACAAGTTGGTAGCATTGTTTATTCTGGCTATGCAAAGGCACAACATCCTTGTTCCCCAAAAAAAATACATTGTATACAATTTAATTTTAAAAAATCTATTGACATAAATAAAATTTGCTTGTAATATTAGATTGTACACAATTAAATGATGTGCAATAAAAAATCAGTTCTCTGAAAAAAAAGAGCTATAAAGGAGTGCCTTATGAAGATTTATGATTTTACAGTTTTGGATGCAGAAAAGAAAGAAGTTAGCCTCAAAAAATATGAGGGAAAAGTTTTGTTGGTAGTAAACACTGCTACTGGTTGTGGCTTTACTCCTCAGTACGAAGGTTTGCAGAATCTTTATGAAAAATATCAGAAAGATGGATTTGAGATTCTTGATTTTCCATGCAACCAGTTTGCAAATCAAGCTCCTGGAAGTGAAGAAGAGATTGTAGATTTCTGCCAAAGCCGCTACGGTGTAACATTCAAGCAGTTTGCAAAAATCAATGTGAATGGAAGAGATGCGGCTCCACTTTATGAATATCTTAAAAACGAAAAAAAAGGTGTAATCGGAAGCAGTATAAAATGGAATTTTACAAAATTCTTGGTTGATAAAAAAGGTAATGTGATTGCAAGATTCGCACCAACAGATACTCCAGAAAAAATTGATTCTCATGTTGCAGAGTTGCTGAAATAAATTATTGTGAGGAGATACCCATGGATTTTATTTACAAAACAGAAAATACTTGTTCCACGGAAATTTCTCTTCACATCGAAGGGGACAAAATCAGCAATGTGGTTTTTACTGGTGGATGCAATGGAAATTTAAAAGCCATTCCAATTTTGGTTGAAGGAATGAGTGTCGGTGAGTTGGAGTCAAAGCTTGGACAAATAAAATGTGGCCGTCGTCCAACCTCATGCTCTGCCCAATTGGTTTTGGCTGCAAAGGCAGCTTATGAAAAAGCGTCTTTACAAAATCAATAAATTGTGTAAAATTAAATTGTTCGTTTTATAAAAATGAACAATCCTAAAATCAAAGAGGTCCAGATGTACGAACAATTGAAGATTTCAAATCAAATGTGTTTTCCGCTTTATGTTTGTTCAAAAGAGATTGTCAGAAAATACAAACCATTTTTGGATGAACTTGATTTAACTTACACTCAATATATTGCCATGATGGTGATGTGGGAGCAAAAAGAAATCAATGTTAAAGAGCTGGGAAATATTTTATATTTGGACTCTGGTACTCTTACTCCTGTTTTAAAAAAACTTGAATCAAAAGGTTGGGTTACAAGGGAAAGGTCTAAAACAGATGAAAGAAATCTTTCCGTTAAAATCACAAAACAAGGTGAGTCACTTCAGGAGCAGGCAAAGGATATTCCATTTAAAATGATGGGTTGCGTAAATCTATCTGAAAATGAAGCAAAAACTTTTATGAAACTCTTGAAAAAAATAAATTCTCAAATAAAATAGATGAATAAATCGTAGCATGTGCGATAAAATTTTTTTCATGACAAGTTTTAATCATAAAAGAAAATGGGGGAAAAATGACATTATTGGAAGCGATTGAATTACGACATTCTGTTAGGAATTATAAGGATGAATCTATTTCTCAAGAGTCGGTTGATGTTCTAAAAAAAGAAATTGAAAAAATCAACAAGGAAAATGGAATCCATATCCAGTTGATTTTGAATGAACCAAAAGCTTTTCATGCAAACAAGCCTCATTATGGAATGTTCAGTGGCGTAAAAAATTATTTGGCAATTGTTGGTCCAAAAGGTCAAGATGAAAAACTTGGATATTATGGTGAGCATCTGGTTTTATTGGCACAGACTTTAGGATTGAACACATGCTGGGTTGCTTCCACATATTCAAAAATTCCAGATGCATTTAAAGTGGACCAAGGTGAAAAAATAACAGATGTAATTGCAATTGGCTATGGAATAAATCAAGGTCGTGCACATAAAAGCAAGTCTTTTGAAAAAGTGACAATTGTTGAGGGAGAAATTCCAGATTGGTTTAGAAAAGGTGTCAATGCGGCTCTATTGGCTCCAACTGCAATCAACCAACAAAAGTTTACTTTTATTTTGAAAGACGGAAAAGTTCAAGTCAAAGGTGGTTTGGGATTTTGCATTAAAACGGATTTAGGAATTGTAAAATACCATTTTGAACTTGCCGCTGGAAAAGAAAATTTTTCTTGGGTTAATTGATAAATGAAATGAGCAAATAGGGTAGTTAAAAAATAATTTTTAGAACTGCTATAAAAATTTTTAAAGAAGAATCGGGAGAAAATATGAACGAAACATTAAAGATTTTGGAATCTAGAAGAAGTTGCCGCAAATTTATTGCAGACAAAATACCATCGGAAGAAGATTTAAATAAAATTATCCGTGCAGGAACTTTTGCTCCAAGTGGTATGGGTCGTCAACCAGTTAAAATTATTGCAGTTACCAACAAAGATTTAAGAAATAAAATTGCATCAGAAAATGCAAAAATCATGGGAGCAAATATGGATCCATTTTATGATGCTCCAGTTATTTTGATTGTTATTGCTGATAAGTCCAGTTCAACTTATGTTTATGATGGTTCGTTGGTTATTGGAAATATGTTGAATGCGGCTGAAAGTCTTGGAATTGCAAATATCTGGATTCACAGAGCCAAAGAAGAATTTGAAAGTGAGTTTGGAAAAAAGATTCTAAAAGATTTGGGCATTGAAGGTGATTGGGAAGGAATTGGTCATGTGGCTTTAGGATATGCCGATGAAGGTGGTGTCCAAGTTGCTGCTGAAAGAAAATCAAATGTTCATTGGATAAAATAGTTTTCGATTTGCACATCGGTTGTCATTTAATAAAACCAAATTCTTTACAGGGATTTGGTTTTATTTGTTTTATGATCTTGGGCATCTTTAAAAAAATCATTTTGATATTTTTTAGAGATGCCTGCGAGTTTTAATTCATTGAAATACA
>JAZUEV010000518.1:0-1768 GCA_045640345.1 Treponema sp. | reverse complement strand
ATGATTACACCGATGTTGGCCGACGGTTCTGTTGACTTTGACGGTTTCAGAAAGAATGTGCTTTTCCAGTTGGAACAGGGAATTGATGGAATCCTTCCACTGGGAACAAGCGGGGAAACCCCTACTTTGACAGAAGATGAGGAAGAAAAGTTGTTGGACATCGCAATCCCTCTTGTCAAAGACTTTAACGCAAAAAACAACAAGAAGGTCAAGATTGTTATTGGTGCGGGAAGCAACAACACCATCGATGCAGTGAGATATGTTCAGCGAGCCAAGGACAAGGGCGGAGACTATGCTTTGGTCGTTACTCCTTACTACAACAAGCCAAGCGATGAAGGAATCTACCGACATTTTGAGGCTGTGTCAAAGGTTGGAATCCCAATCATCGTCTACAATATTCAGGGACGCACAGGAAAAAATATTCCGACCGCTACTCTCCAGCGTATTGCTGAATTGCCAAATATTGCTGGTGTAAAGGAAGCTAGTGGAAATATCAACCAGATGATGGAAGTGATTGAGAAGGTTGTTTCAAAGCATCCTGATTTCTCTGTTATGAGCGGTGACGATGGTTTGACTCTTCCATTGATTGCTGCCGGTGGTGACGGTGTTATTTCCGTTGTCACAAACCTGATTCCTGGTCTTATGACTGAACTGGTTCACGACTGTCTGGATGGAAAATTTGCTGAGGCCAAGAAGATTCACTATCGTCTTCAGCCATTCTTCCGTGCGGCATTTGTTGACGGAAATCCATCCTGCATCAAGTATGCCATGAATGTTAAGGGACTTCCTGCAGGAACAGTGCGTCTTCCTTTGGTTGAGCCACATGACGGAGCAAAGAAGATTATTGAAGATGCAATCAAAACTTGTAGTCTGTAATATTTAGGATTTTGAATCTGGCATCTTTGGAAGAATCTTTTAAGGATGCCTATTTATGAGATAATTACTGTATATAATCGAGGAAAATTATGGCAGGAAAAATTAAAGTTGGCGTTCTTGGTGCAACTGGTATGGTTGGACAGCGCTATATAAAATTGTTGGAAAATCATCCTTGGTTTGAGGTGACTTTTGTTGCAGCATCCCCTCGTTCAGCAGGACAGGCTTATAAGGATGCAGTAAAGAATCGTTGGCTCATCGGTGCTGAAATTCCAGCCGGTGTTAAGGATTTGATTGTCGAGGATGCAAACCAGGCAGAAAAGGCCATCGGTAAGTGTCAGTTTGTTTTCTCTGCTTTGGAATTGCCAAAAAAGGAAGACATCAAGAATTTGGAAGCCGCTTATGCTGCTGAAGGAATCCCTGTTGTTTCCAATGCATCAGCAAACCGTTGGACAGAAGATGTTCCAATGCTGGTTCCAGAAATCAACTACTCACACTTGGATGTTATTGCCGACCAGAAAAAGCACCACGGTTGGGACAAGGGATTTATTGCCGTTAAGCCAAACTGTTCACTCCAGACTTACATGATGCCAATCCACGCTTTGATTATGGCTGGATATGAAATCAAGAGAATGGTTGTAACAACTTTGCAGGCAACTTCCGGCGCTGGATATCCAGGTGTTCCATCTTTTGATATGATTGACAACATCGTTCCATTCATCGGTGGTGAAGAGGAAAAGACAGAAAAAGAATGTCTCAAGATTTTGGGAACTGTAAAGGACGGAAAGATTGAAAACGCAGCAGGTTCAGTCGTTTCTTCGACCTGTACTCGTGTTCCTGTAATTGATGGACATACAGCCTGTGTGTCACTGGAATTCGGTGACAAAAAGCCAAG
>JAZUEV010000517.1:0-3811 GCA_045640345.1 Treponema sp. | reverse complement strand
AGTTTTTGTCCTTGAAATTACAAGACTTAAAGCATCGTGTTTTCAAAGTTACCCAAAAAATTGCAATTCCTAGAGGTTTCCCATTATTTTTTCTTGCTGAAAATCTGGTAGTTTATCCATGGGAACAAGGGGTAATCTTTTTCCAGATTTGTTAACCATTCCGTGCTGACGGAACTTGTGGCCAACGCATCAAAGACCAAGGAGAACGACAGGATATTGTGCTTGAACTCCTGGACCGCAAAATCTGGACAATGGTTTTCCTGTATCATCTTCGCCAGTGAACTTGATTGCGCCAGCAACGCTTCTTTTGCCCCCAAATTCAAGAGCCTTGCCTTCAGACTGCTTTCATCAGGGAATCTGTTGGCCAGCTCTATCATTCTTTCCGTGGACTTTCTTGTGTAGCGCATCATCCAGTCGTTGCTTCCGTCCAAAAGGTTTTCACTGTAACCTGTTCCGCCACCTGAACATGGATATGGCTGTACTTTCTGAAGGGAGAACTGTTTTTTTATGTTTTCCTTGCAAACCGAAAGCTTTAAGAAATCATCTTTTCCGCAAAGCCTTATGACATTTTCAAGCCATTCCATACCTTCGTGCCATTCCTGACCCAACATTTCCGCTGGGATAGTGCAGACAAGAACTGCGTCGTCATCGCCAAGCTCTTTTGAGGCAGCCAAAAGTTTGTTCTTTTTTGACTGGAAGAATGTCTGGGCATCTATTTCTATTTGTTCACGGGCTTTTTCTTCATCATAGAGTTCAGGCTCGTCGGAGTCGTAGTTTTTTGTCCAATATTTGAATCCAGTCTGGACTCTAGCTCCATCGTTGCTTAGAAATGGACGGAGATATTCATCCGGAAGTTCAAAGCCCACATCCTTTTCCACTGAAAGGTACACAGGGTTCTCGTAGAATCCTTCTTCTCCGCAAATATCTTGTGGCGTATCCGGGTCTCTTCCAAAAAGAACCAATGAATTGCTTGTCCTTGCAGGCGAGAAAATACCTTTTTCGCTTATGGGGTCGGCAAAAAGGAGTGCCTTTGTGTCAAGGATCGTGTAGTTTATTCCAAAGGGTCTCAGAATTTTTTCAAAACCGCTTGCCCATCCCAGGTACGGAAGATAGAATCCATCTCCGACTTCGCCAAAGAAAAGTCTCGCCGAGTGAAGTCCCGTATCAATCTGCGCGCTCAAGGATTCAGGAAAATCTGCGTAGTGTGGAAGATAGGCATAGCTTGCCGCTGTTGGGATGATTTCAACAAGTCCACGACCTACAAGGGCTCTTATTCTTTTGACAAGTCGCCTCTGGTAGGTGTTCACGAACAGGTCGAGCTTTTCTTCCAGGCTTTTCACAATGGATTTCGCCATGGACAATATTTTTTCGTCGCCAGAGTTTCTTTCAATCTCTTTCTGTCCCAGCTGTATCCTTTTTTCAAGGTGGGACTGGTATTGGTCCTGGACTTTTGGATCCTCAAGAAGTTCACAGAGCAGTGGACTCATAACCAAATTGATTTTTACAGGAACCTTTTCCTCTTCAAGTCGCTCAATCATGTTGACCAGAGGAATGTATGTGTCGGTGATGGCCGAAAAAAGGATATCGTTTGGTCCTGAAAAAGTTGCTCCTTCTTCTGTTCTTCTGATATAGGCCTGCTCGGCGGTGATTACTAAAACAAGATTTCTCTCTGGCATTCTTTTATCCTTAAAATTAACTTTTTTATTTTTTTTAGTCCCTATTCCTAAAGACTTGTTTCTGGGACCTCTAAAATTTGCATTTCTAGGAAGTCCCCTTATTTTTTCACGAAAATGACTGTCTGTGGTTTCTGTAGTGGCTTCTTATGGTCTTGTCCATGCCGGAAAGGCTCACAAGGGGATTCACATCAAGTTTCTGCCCAGGAGACAAGGATGCCACCTGCGGGTTTTCCTGGGGAATCTCCAGTCTTTTTGTGTACGCCAATACCCTTGGTTCTTCGCCGGGGACTTCGCACTTCAGGTTTATGATGACATATTTTTTTCCGGCCGGTACAAAAACGTATTGCTGTCTGTCATCCCGTCCCACGTTGACATCGAAGCTGTCGCTTGGAGTATCGCTGGTGGCTGTGTCAAAAAATGCCACATGGAGAAAAAGACCGTCATAGTTTAATCCATCTCCATTGTTGAGGGGCTGTGTCTCGTTCAAATCCCAGAACGCATAAATCCATGCAGGTGTCCTCTGTACCGCATAAATCTGTGTCTCGTTATAGCTAGCAGGGAGAGAGTCCGGCATTTCCACTGGGTCATCGATAATCTGGACAGCATCTTTCTTGCTGCTTTCCATTTCTTCTGCCAGCTCCAGAAGTTCTCCTATAATAAATCTTCTTGTCAGGTTCGACGGAATATCAATTCCATAGTCGTCGGCAAGGGAAATCAAATCCGCTGTGGAGATGGACTCCAAATATTGCCGAGAAAATTCTGTTTTTTTCATATAAGATAGAATATTCTATTAAAAAGCGTATTTAGTCAATGGTGGTTGGGATTAAAAAGCGATTTTATTGGATTTTTGAACAAATTTTTTTGTGTGCCTTGACATGTTGCGGAAAATCCGTTTATGGAATATAGTCAAAGAATGAATCAGTTTACACATGTAATTTTAAAGGCAAAAGAAGAAGTGGAGATCCTTCAGGGGTTTCCTTGGGTTTACGATAACGAGATTTATTCAGTGAAATGGTACTCCGATGACGGTAGCGGCGTAAAAACCACATCCCTGGATGAATCCGTCGTCCATGACGGGGACTTGGTTGAGGTCTACACCAACAAGGGCAATTTCCTTGGAACTGGGGTATTCAATCGAAAGTCCAAGATTGTTGTCCGTTTTATTGGCAAGGACCATGCGGATGTCATTATGTCCGACCCTGGCGAATATTGGAGAAAAGCCGTGTCCCGCGCAGTCAGCATAAGGGGAATCTCCTTTGGCGATAAGGACAGCTGTAGACTTGTCTATGGTGAATCAGATTTTATTCCCGGCCTGGTTGTGGAAAAGTACGTGGCATCAGGAAAGGTCTACCTGGTTGTTCAGTTCCTGGCCTTGGCATGCGAGCGTTTCAGGGACCAGATTATCGAAGGGCTTAAGTCTTGCGTGAAGTGCGATGGAATCTATGAAAGAAGCGATGCTCCTGTCAGGGAAAAAGAAGGTCTTGAACTTCGGGCTGGATGGATTTATAAAAACGGTCCTGATTCTGTCACCATCCAGGAAAACGATGTTAAGATTGTTGTGGATATAGCCCACGGACAGAAGACTGGATACTTTTTGGACCAGAAATTCAATCGAAAGGCCATCAGGAAGTACTGCCACGGAAAAAAAGTTCTGGACACTTTCACCCACACGGGAGCTTTTGGATTGAACGCCGTACTTGGAGGAGCAAGGGACGTGACAAGCGTGGACATCTCCCAGGATGCGGTTGATCTGGTCAACAAGAATATACAGCTGAATGGAGCCCAGGACAAGATGAAGGCAGTATGCGCAGATGTTTTCGACCTTCTGAAGCAGTACGAGTCCAGCGGCGAAAAGTTTGATGTCATTGTTCTGGACCCTCCCGCATTTACCAAGAGCGCCAAGCTTATCCAGAAGGCCTACGGTGGATACAAGGAAATCAACCTCCGTGCCATGAGGCTTTTGAACGAAGGCGGAATACTTGTGACATGTTCCTGTTCCGCATATTTTGATGAGACGACCTTCTATTCCATGTTGACCCACGCAGCCATGGACAGCCACAAAAAGCTCCAGGTGCTTGAAAAACGCGGCGCAGGACCAGACCATCCTTTGCTCATGGGGTATCCAAAAAGCGAAT
>JAZUEV010000516.1:0-2940 GCA_045640345.1 Treponema sp. | reverse complement strand
CCCCAAGATTGTACACGGAAAGAATTCTAGCCATGAGAGCAGTCTCGTTTGCTGCAAGAATAGGTGCATCGGAAAAAGGAACAGGAGAAAATCCAACAATTCCTGCCCCAGCAACATGTTGGGCTATGATGCCTACCACCTGTTTTCTTTTCATCTCGAAATTATTTTGCTGCTGGGAAATAAACGACACTTTCAACTGATCAGGTAGTTTTTCAGCAGACCATTCAATAAGTTCACTGCTTTGGTCGTATTGCTTACATTCAGGATTATTTGTTGTCTCAAAAATTTTTATATTCTCAAGACCTTCTTCGCCATGGATAGCATTTTTTATCGCCTCAATGTCCTCATCCGCTGCATTGTCAACTTTTGTTAAAACTACACATATTGGACAGCCAGATTTTGATAGTTGCAAGACATTTTCTCTGTCATAGTCGGAAAATCTTCCTCCAGATGCCGAGACACAATACCAAATGATATTCACCTTGTGCTGGGACGAATCCTTCACCATACCCATTACTTTTTCAATAAAATCCTTATCGCCACCTTCCTGAACCTCCGACCCTTTTGAGTCATACAGTCTTGCATAGGCGGTCTCATGCATATCAATATCCTGCGTAACAGGTTTTCCAACTCCCACCTCTGCCACGTTATCCCCAAAAATCATGTTCACAAGGGAACTTTTTCCCACTCCAGATGCACCAGCAAGAAGGATTCCAGGCTTTTGTACTTCACGCTGTAATTTCTCCCATTCATCTCGGAAAGACTGGTCCAACTCTGTTTCATTCACCACCATAAATATCTCCAACAAAATAAATACTAATAGTACCATATTACCATACTATTAGTATTAGTCAAGCATATTTTATTAGATATTTAAACAAAACACCTGTTTCTATCTATTCTATTGGGACTATAAAACAACACTGACAGGGTGGTTTTTGATGACGGGTGATGATATAAGAAAAAAACTAGCGACAAATCTAAAAACACTTAGGCAAATCAAACAAATTTCCCAAGAAAAACTAGCGGAAAAAGCAAACATCTCGCTTCCGTATCTTTCAGCCATAGAACGAAGTCAAAAATGGCCGTCACCAGACACATTGGCTAAACTTGCGGACTCTTTGGATGTGAAAGTGGAAAACCTGCTTAGCGATTCATTGTTTCCAAGGCAAGACAATTCAAGAGATTTTGCGGCGGAAGTGTTGAAATCACTTGTGGAAAAACAAAACAATGTCCTAAAGGAAATTTTCGACCTATATTTCCACGCCAACACTTAAGCCACGCCCATAAAAAAAACGGTCCTTGAAAAACCAGAACCGTCTTGGCATAGATGAAACTGTTATTTAATCTTAGTATTCGTTTTCCCTGTTCCTGTCGAACCGTCTTGGTCCTCTGTCTCTTCTTTGGGGTCTGTCGTTTCTTTCGCCACGGTTGAATCCATCCCTGGCAGGTCGTGGCTTTCTTTCCATCTTTTCTTCGGCCATGCTTACACGGATTTTGCGTCCATCAAGTTCCTTACCCGCTTCACCGGCGATGGCAGATTCAGCATCACTTTCTTCCACGAATTCAACAAACCCAAATCCCTTGGACTGCTGTGTGTCACGGTCAACGATGATTGAGACAGATTCCAATGCTCCATATTTTGAAAACAACTTTTCCAAGCTTTCCTGGTTGGTGGTGTAGCTCAAATTACCAACGTAAACTCTTTTACCCATAAAATCTTCCTGCGGGGATATAAATTTTGAAGCAACTACGCTCCCCAATACCCTATCCCAATTCTAAGGCAAAAATCATTTTGTTTCAATCCATAGTCCCAAAAAACTCCTGCCTGAGATTTCTCCAATACGGTCAAAATGACTTTTGGGCAAATGTCTTATATTTTTTCTTGCGACCTATTTTTAAGAGAGTCCATAAAGAATTCTTAAAATTCTGCCGATAATCGCAACATAGTGGAGTATCTATGAATAAACAGGATTTTTACAGTCTATTGAAAGCGGTACCTAAGGCAGAATTGCATATCCATGGTGAGGCCGCCATCAGCAACGATAGTATCCGAAAACTCTACAAGACCAAATTCGGTCAGGACATGAGCGACGAGGAACTGAACTCTCTTTGGGACTATTCCGACCTTCCGGGATTCCTTGCGTCATTCATCAAAATCCAAAGTTTTTTTGTGAACCCAGAAGACAGTCAGTGTTTTTTCCATGACTTTGGCAAATATATAGAAGAAAACAACATTGTTTATGCGGAGACTTTCTTCGCCCCCACATCCCTTATGAGGAACGGTTTTGATTTCCATGACCTGACCCAGCGCATCTCAAAAGCCATAGCAAAGGCCAAGGAAAAATATGGGGCTACAATCAAGGTGATTGTGGATGTGAGCCGTTCGTTCGGTCTTGAAAATGCCCAGCACAACCTGGACCTGGTTCTTGCGGAAAAAAATCCAGACATAATTGGAATCGGTCTTGGCGGGGATGAGGCTAAGGGTCCTGCAAAGGATTACGAGGCTGTGTTCAAGCGTGCAAAGGAAAACGGTCTTCACAGGGTTGCCCATGGTGGAGAGACTGTTGATTCCTGGTCCATGAAGGACTGCATAAATCTGCTTGAGGCTGAAAGAATCGGTCACGGAATCAGCGCTGCATACGACGAACCTTTTATCCAGGAGCTCAAGGAATCAAGATTGCCATTGGAGATTAGCCCCACCAGCAATGTGTTCACAAAGCATTATGTCCAGCGAATCAAGGACCATCCGTTCAAGAAGCTCTACAAGGCAGGGGTAAATGTCACACTGAACACGGACGACCCTACTTTCTTCAAGGTAAGCCTTATTGATGAATACTGGAATGTCTACAGCAAGATGGGACTCAAGCTGAAAGACATCAAGAGAATCATCCTAAACGGATTCAACGCGGCTTTCATCAGCGACGAAGAAAAGAAGAT
>JAZUEV010000515.1:0-2444 GCA_045640345.1 Treponema sp. | reverse complement strand
CTGGGATTTTTGTTCCGGCGGCGTATTTTTTATGGGATCTTTAAATTGTAATTTTCATAGGCAAAGAGGAAAAGATATGTACAAGAAAACGAGGACAGTATCTATTGGTGGAAAAAATGGAATCAGAAAAATTCTTGTGGGCGGGGACAATCCAGTCACCATACAGACCATGTGGAAAGATTCAATATGCGATGTGGCCGAGGATTCCGAGAAACTTCAATCCATACTGAAACAGATTAATACTTTAAAATCTTTGGGATGCGACATAATTCGTTTCGCTGTTCCCGATATCGATAGCGCCAAGTCCCTTTGTCTTATCGCTGAAAACACCGATGTACCTTTGGTTGCTGATATACATTTTGATTATCGTCTGGCCCTGGAGTGTCTCAAGGGACCTGTGTCTGTAATAAGGATCAATCCAGGGAATATTGGAAGTCGTGAACGAGTTGAACAGGTTGTGGAGGCGTGCAAAAAAAATAATGTAGCCATCCGCATTGGTGTCAATAGTGGAAGTCTTCCCAGGGATTTGGAATCTATGGTGGAAAAAGGTGAAATGTCTCGAGCAAAAGCCTTATGCCAGACTGCCTTGAGGGAGACTGAAGTGTTTGACCAACTTGGATTCCAGGATGTGGTTGTCAGCATGAAATCCTCCAGCGTGGAAGAGACCGTGGAAGCGAATCAGGAATTTGCAAAAATTTCAGATATCCCTTTGCATGTGGGAGTCACGGAGGCAGGTCCCCTTATAACTGGAGTCGTAAAATCTACCCTGGCTTTTTCAACTCTCCTGAATCAGGGAATCGGTTCGACAATCCGCGTAAGCCTTTCTTCTGCTCCAGAAAATGAAGTCATAGCCGCAAGGGAAATCCTTCACGAGTGTGGAAAAAGGGATGGGGGAGTGACATTGATTAGCTGTCCACGTTGCGGTAGACTTGGTTTTGATGTCCACGGTTTTATGGACAGATGGCAGAATTATCTTTTGTCCCTGAAAAAAAATGTAACTATTGCCGTCATGGGTTGTGTTGTTAATGGACCTGGCGAAGGACGACATGCGGACCTTGGAATCGCTGGGGGTGGAGGCAAGGCAATCATCTTTAAAAAAGGTAAAATTGTTCGAACAATTGATGCCAAAGATGCCGATATTGTATTCAGGGAAGAATTGGAGACTCTTTAGTTATGAATATATTCAAAAAATCTGTATCTGCAGTTGTTTTTTCTATGGCAGTTTTGACGGCTGCCAATTCTCAGATTGTGACGGTGGTCAGAAAACCTACGGGAGACGACTATTGGTATACACTCAAACTTGCCCAGGACTCTTTTGATAGCGCGGACTATGGTCGTGTCATCTCATTGGCTGAGCAGGCAAAGAACAAAAGAAAAGCTCAGATTGAATGGGAACAGTATGTTCTTGACCAAGCACAGCGTTCGAGGGAAGTCCGTCTTGCAGGGGACGATCTGAGCTTGGTTGTGAATGCCATGAAAAGGGCAAAACTTACAGATGCGCATACGATTATTGATTCTTACACCAGCTATTATGGATCGGAAAAATTCAAGGGCAGATTTTCTAATCTGTTGGATTTTATCGAACGCAACAAGCTTTATCCTGAAGCGGACTATATGATTGGAAAAGTCTACAAGGTTGAAGGAGAAATCAAGAAAGCTGAAATCTATATGAAAAAGGCTTATGAATCTTTCGATCTCCTGAACGTTCCTGATTCTAAGTACGACATCCTTTATGATATGGCGGACATAGCAAAAAGCCAGCTGGATTCGTTGAATTATGGGCAATATCTTTCTTCTTCAAGAAAATCTGGATACTATGCCGACTATGAAAAGTATATGACCGACATTTTGGCTGACGACAAGCTTTACAGCAATCCATCTTTTATGAATTCCATGGTCAAAGCGATTTCAGCCAATGACAAGAAAGCGGTAGGCAGATTTTTTGAACTCTATAGAAGCGAAATCGATAGGTCTCTTGATGCGTTGGTTGGACTTACAGCGTACTACAGAACTTCAGCTCTTTATGTCCAGAGTAACGAAGACTTGAAGAAGGAACAGACAAAGGCATTGAAGTGTGCAGCCCTTGGAAGTGTTGTTGCCGTTTCAAAGATACAGGAGATTTTGGAAGACCGCCTGACCGATTACAAATATACCGATCTGCCGGACCTTTTGAAAAAATGTTCACGTTTTTCTGATATTGTTGATTGGGGAAACGACACAGGTGTCTGGGAACTTTTGGGAATATTAGCTGAAACTGCATCTGATTTGGGATACACAAGTTTTTCCCGTGAGCTTATGAATATTCTTTCGCAATCAAATCCTGAACAGTATTGGCAGGACTGGGCTATGAGAAGGGTTTCAAAATAAGAAAACCTTGCATATATCACAAATAAAAATTTGGGGGAATCCTAAAGCTTCTCTTTCATTTTGGAATTGAAGACAGG